>JALYMZ010000311.1 GCA_030773435.1 Actinomycetota bacterium
GGTGCGGGCGATGGGGAGTGCGCGACCCCGCCGAGGAGGCCGGCGGTGACCGCCATGACCAGCGCCACCGCGAGATAGCTCCCCACGACGTCGGTGGGGTAGTGCACGCCGAGCAGGACGCGATGCAGCCCCATGACGAGACCGAACAGGACCGCCGGCACGAGGCAGGCCACCCGCAACCAGGTCCGCCGTACCAGCCTGGTCACGACCACGGCGACCACGCCGGCGACGAGCGCACCGCTGGAGGCGTGCCCTGACGGGAACGCGAACCCGGTGGCGTCCTGCAGCCCCGGGTCGAGGTCGGGTCGTGGCCGGCCGATGCCGAGCTTCAGCAGGGCGACGGTGACGACCTCGCCCAGGGTCGACGCCAGCACCCACAGGCCCAGCACGCGGCGCCGGCGCAGCAGGAGCAGGAGTGCCACGGCCAGCAGCGCCAGCCGGACCACCAGCGGCTGGAACGTCTGGGCGAACCCGGTCAGGACCCCGACGAGGGTCGGTCGCGCCACGGTGAACGCGTGCGCGCGGTCCGACAGCACCGCATCGAGGTGGAGCAGCGGCGCCCAGGGCAGGGCGACCAGCACGGTCAGGACGACCAGCGGGAGGGCGGTGGCGAGGACCCAGCCGGTCGTCCGTCGCTGCCGCAACACGCGCACGAGGGTACGACGGACGAACCGCGACCTACGGCCGACGGATAGGCTCGGACGGTGATCGACCTGCGCGCCCTGCGCGCCGATCCGGACCGTGTCCGGGCGGCGCAGGTCAAGCGTGGCGCGTCACCGGAGCTGGTCGACGAGCTGCTCGCCGCCGACGAGCGGCGCAGGTCCACGATCGCGGTGTACGAGCGGCTGCGCGGAGAGCAGAAGGCGCTGGGCAAGCAGGTGGCCGCAGCCCGGGGCGAGGAGAAGCAGCAGCTGCTGGCCCGGACCCGCGACCTCGCCACCGAGGTCAAGCGGGCCGAGGGCGAGCAGGTGAACGCCGAGCAGGGGCTGCGGTCCCTGCTGCTCGGCATGCCGAACGTCGCCGCCGACGAGGCGCCGGCTGGCGGCGAGGACGACTACGTCGTCCTGGAGCACGTCGGGACGCCACGAGACTTCTCCGCCGACGGGTTCGCCCCCCGCGACCACCTGGAGCTGGGCCGGCTGCTCGGCGCGATCGACGTAGAGCGGGGAGCCAAGGTCAGCGGCGCACGGTTCTACTACCTGACCGGCGTCGGCGCCGAGCTGGAGCTGGCGCTGGTGACGATGGCCATGAGCTGGGCCACCGCGGCCGGGTTCACGCCGATGATCCCGCCGGCGCTGGTCAAGCCGCACGCGATGGAGGGCACCGGGTTCCTGGGCCAGGCCGCCGCCGACGTCTACCACCTGCCGCAGGACGAGCTGTACCTCGTGGGCACCTCCGAGGTCCCGCTGGCCGCCTACCACGCCGGCGAGATCCTCGACGCGCGGACGCTGCCGCGGCGCTACGCGGCGTACAGCCCCTGCTACCGGCGCGAGGCCGGTTCGTACGGCAAGGACACCCGCGGCATCTTCCGGGTGCACTGGTTCGACAAGGTCGAGATGTTCAGCTTCACCGCGCCGGACGACGCCGCGGCCGAGCACCAGCGGCTGCTGACCTGGGAGAAGCAGTGGATGGACGGCCTGGAGCTGGCGTACCGGGTGATCGACACCGCGGCCGGCGACCTCGGGCTGTCCGCCGCCCGCAAGTTCGACTGTGAGGTGTGGATCCCCACCCAGGGCCGCTACCGCGAGCTGACCTCGACCTCGAACTGCACCGACTTCCAGGCCCGCCGGCTCGACGTCCGGGGCCGGTTCGCCGACGGGACTAGGCCGGTCGCCACGCTCAACGGCACGCTGATGTCGGTGCCGCGCACGATCGTCGCGCTGCTGGAGACCCACCAGCAGGCCGACGGCTCGGTGCGGGTGCCGGCGCCACTGCGGCCGTACCTCGGCGGCCGGGAGCGGCTGGAGCCGGTCGCCTCGTGAGCGGGGGCTCCACCGTGCGGGCGTCGCGCGGCGCGTTCACCCCCCGCCTGGTCGCGCTGGACATCGACGGCACGCTGGTCGACGCGGAGGAGCGTCTCACCCCGGCCGTGGGCGCCGCGGTCACCCGCGCGGTTCGTGCTGGTGCCCACGTCGTCTTGTCCACCGGACGTTCGGCGTTCGGGATCGCGCGCATCATCGACCGGCTCGGGCTGCGGGAGGGCCGGGTCGTCGCCAGCAACGGCGCGGTCGTGTACTCCTACCCACCGGTCACGGTGCTGTCGACGGTGACTTTCGACGCGCGTGAGGCGGTGAAGCTGCTGCTTGAGCGGGTGCCGGACGCCGCCGTGGCCGTGGAGGTCATCGGTCGCGGCTACCGGGTCAACAAGCCGTTCCCGGAGGGGGAGATCACCGGCGAGATGTGGATCGAGTCGGTCGAGGAGCTGGTCGCCGAGCCGGTCACCCGCGTCATCATCCGCGACCCGTCGTCGTCGGCGGAGGAGTTCGTGGAGCTGGCCGCGCAGCTGGGACTGCAGGGCACCAACTACTACGTGGGCTACACCGCCTGGCTCGACCTCGCGCCGGAGGGCGTGTCGAAGGCCTCCGCACTGGCCGAGGTGGCCGAGTCCCTCGGCGTCGCGCAGGCTGACGTGCTCGCGATCGGCGATGGGCGCAACGACGTCGAGATGCTGGCGTGGGCCGGCCGGGGCGTCGCCATGGGCGGGGCGCCGCTGGAGGTGCAGAGCGCCGCCGACGATGTCACCGAGACATGGGAGCGCGACGGCGTGGCGCACGAGCTGCGTCGCTGGTATTGAGGCCGAGCTGCCGCAGGTCACGGCGCACAACGACCGAGCGCGGTCAGCGCACCGCCGTGAACGCCTTCGCGGCGCTGCGCCCGCCGAGATGGTCCGCGTCGGCGAAGCGGATGACGTAAACCGTGTAGCGACCGGTGGCGCGCGGGGTGTAGGCCATCCGGAATCGCGAGTCGTCCAGCTGCGCGTCCCGACGCGCGACCACCTCGCCGTCCCTGGAAATCACCACCCGTACCGTGCCGCCGTGCCCAGGGGCGACGGAACCACGGATGACGCGCGCACCGCCGAGGGCCAGGTCGGTCGTGGACATTCGCAGCGACACCCGTACCCGCACGTTCACCCGGACGGCAGCGGAGGTCGCCGGACCGTAGCCGGTGAGCGCGTCGTCACCGGTGTACCGCGCCCGGTAGTCCGTGTTGCGGCTCGGCGCGACCCCGGCCAGCCGATAAGTTCCGTCGGCTCCGGTTGTCACCGTGCCGCCGGGCACCACCGACCACGCGGACGCGTCGACTGGCCTGCTCTGCAGAGTTACCGGTTGGTCCGGCAGCGCCTCACCCGCCACGGACAGGCGCCCGGCCAGCGTTGCGGTGCCGCCGTAGGCGATGGTCGTCGGGCTCGTCGAGATCGTCAGGCTCGAGCCCTCCAGGGAGCTCACCGCCGTGCCCGCGTTGACCCTCCCCCCGCTGGCGGTGACCGTGGCCAGCGGGGTGATGCGGTCGGCGGTGTCGAGGATGCGGGCGCGCAGGTTCGCCAGCGACAGGCCTGGCTGCTGGCTGAGCACGAGCGCAGCCGTGCCGGACACATGAGGTGCCGCCATCGACGTACCGCTGTAGGCGCCGTAGGCGTTCTCGGGCAGCGTCGACCAGACCGCGACCCCGGGCGCCGCCAGATCGACGCTGGTGGTGCCGTAATTCGAGAAGGTCGCCAGCGCGTCGTCATGGCCCGTGGCCGCCACCGTGAGGATGTTGTCCGGGGGGTACGACGCCGGGTATTGCGGGCTGGTGTCGATGTCGTCGCCGACACCGTCGATGCCGCCGTTGCCGGCGGCCGTCACGAAAAGGTGCCCGGCTGAGCGAGCCGCCTCGATGGCGTCTTGCAGCGCCTGGGAGTGCCCAGGCCCTCCCCAGCTGTTGTTGCTGATCCTGGCCCCGTTCGCCACGGCGTAGTGCAGCGCGGCGATCGCGTCGGAGGTGTAGCCGCCGCCTTCCCCGAGGAACTTCAACACCATCACCTGACCCCGCCAGGCGACACCGGTGACGCCGACCCCGTTGCCGCCCACGGCCGCGATGGTGCCGGCCACGTGGGTGCCATGGGCATCAGCGGCGCCGTCGAACACGGTGTTGTCGTCGCCGACGAAGTCCCAGCCGTGCACATCGTCGACATAGCCGTTGGCGTCGTCGTCGACTCCGTTCCCGGGAATCTCGTCGACGTTGCGCCAGACGTTGTCGGCCAGGTCGGGGTGGCGGACGTCGACGCCGGTATCGATCACCGCGATCACCGTGTCGGCGTCCCCGGTTGTCCGGCCCCACGCCTCGGGCGCGTCAATGTCGGCGTCCGAGGTGCCGCCGGTCTGCCCGGTGTTGTGCAGGCCGAAGAGCCTGGGGTACTCGGGGTCGTTGGGTGTCACCGTGCGTACGCCGGCCGGGCGCAGCCGGTAGTCGGGCTCCGCGAAGGCCACCGCCGGCGACCTCTCGTAGCGGCGGACGGCCTGCTCGACCGACACTGCTTGCGGCAGGCGGACGACGCGGATCCGGCCGGGCAGGACGTGATCCACCCGCGCTCCGACCCGATCGTGCAGCCGGGCCAGGTCAAGCGGCGTCGAGCTGGGCGCCGGCTCCACCAGTATCCGTCCGGCCGCGAACTCGGGGGCCGTGGTGGTGTGGAAACTCGGCGCCACGGTGTTCGGCGACTCCGGCGCGCGCGCCACCTCACTCAGCCCCGGCGTACGTGAGGCGAGCGCGGCGCTGGCGCCC
>JALYMZ010000312.1 GCA_030773435.1 Actinomycetota bacterium
GTGTGCCGCTGTCTACGCCGACGTGGTGGCCGCGACGACCGGGGCCGCCCGGGAGTTCGCCGCCCGGGCGCTGGCCGACGCCGCGGTCCGGTCGCTGACCTGGGGGGCGCAGCCGCAGGCGTTCCCCGGTCTCGGCGAGCTGTGAGGCCGCGGCCGCACCGCGCTCAGAGGTCGAGCCCGGCCTTGTTGACGCAGGTGTCCTTGCCCTCCGGACAGCCCCTCGTCGTTGCTGAGGTCGCCGTCACCGGCGCTGTTGCGGATCAGGTGGAAGTACACGGGGACGCGCACCGCGAAGGTCGCGTCGTCCTGCAGCAGGTCGGACACACTGACCGGACTGGTTGCGCAGCGACACCTGACGCTGCATGAACTTCTGCAGCCGCTCGGAGTCCTCCGCGCTGCTCGTTCGGGTCGTGCGCGGGCCCTCCGGGGAGCGGCCGTGCCTCGGTGCCGGCTCCCGTGGCGGGGTCGCACAGGTACGACGCGTCGGCAACCGCCGGGCCGGCGGCACCGGCCACGGCCGCCGCGACGGAAGAGGGCGCGGTCGCCGATCCGCGGCGGGATGCTCAGGACGTCAGCGCGGCGGTGCCGGCACACCGCTCAACCGCAGGCCGGCCCGGGTGCGGTATCGCTGGTTCACGCTGATCAGCACCGCGGTCAGCGACTCCAGCTGACGCGCCAGCCGCAGCGCGCCGGCGTCCACGCCGGGCCGTCCGGTCACGGTCGCCGCCAGGTCGAGCACCACCTGCTTGGCCTCGGTGTCGTCACCGCAGACGAGCACGTCCTCGTCGCAGAGCGGTCCGCTGTGACGCCACAGCGACACCGCGGACACGTGGTGGAAGGCAGCCGTCATCCGCGCTCGGGGTGCCAGCCGCTGCGCCTCCTCGGCGGCGCTCCCGGCGGCGACGTCGAGCCCGTACGGTCCGCGCCGGTCGAAGCCGAGTGGGTTGACGCAGCTGACGACGATCCGGTCCGCCAGCGCGTCGGCGAGTCCGCCGACCAGCGCCGCGTGCCCGTCGTACGGGACCGCGACGACGACGACGTCGGCCGCACCGGCGGCGTCCTCGTTCGTCGTACCACCGACGTCGGACCCTGCGTGCTCCGTCACCTCGGCCGCGACGTCGGCGGCGCGGGAGACTGATCGCGACCCCACGGTCACGGCGTGGCCTGCGAGGGCGAAGCGGTGCGCCAGCCCCTTGCCCTGCGCGCCGGTACCCCCGACGATGCCAATCCGGTACGACGTCATCGGCGGCTTCGCCGGCAGCTCAGCGCCACGGGGCGATCACGTCCGGCAGGTCGGCCAACCGCTGGATCACCGCGTCGGGGACGCCGACGGTGTGCCCGCCCTGGGCGGCGGGGATGTCGCTGTGCGGCACCAGCACCGCCCTCATGCCGGTGCTCTGGGCACCGTAGATGTCCTCGAAGACGCGGTCACCGACGAACACGCATCGGGGCGGGTCGTCGACGCCGACCGCGCGCATCGCGGCGCGGAACGCCTCCGGGTGCGGCTTGGTCCACGGGATCTCGCTGGTGTAGACCGCGCCGTCGATCAGGTCCAGCACCCCGTCCCGGGCGAAGACCTCCTCGTGCCACGCCCGCGGCCACACCGTGTTCGACAGCACGCCGACGCGGATGCCGTCCGCGCGCAGTCGCGCGAAGAGTGCGGGCACGTCCGGGTCGGTCCGGGTCGCCGGTTCCCAGAAGTCGCGGTAGGGCTGCAGCCGGGACTCGTCCAGGGTGAGGCCGGCGACCGTGAAGATCTCGGCCAGAGTGGCGCTGTGGTGCTCGTCGCGAGCCCGCCCCCAGATCCTGTCGCCGGCGGCGAGCAGGGCGGCCGCGGCCTGCGGGTCGGCGCCGGGGGCGCAGGCCTGCGCCAGCGCCGCTGCCTCCTCGGCGTAGTCCATGGTGCGCCACGGCGTCAGCGTGCCACCCCAGTCGACCAAGACCGCGTCAACGGCCACCGACAACTCCGACCAGGTACTCGACCGCCCGGTCGACGGCGACGTCCTCGCGGTCTCCGCTGGCCCGGTCCCTGACCTCGACGACACCGTCGGCCAGCCTCTTGCCGACGACGACGAGGGTGGGTACGCCGATGAGCTCGGCGTCGGTGAACCTCACCCCCGGCGACACCCGGGGCCGGTCGTCGAGCAGCACCGAGACGCCGGCATCGCGGAGCTCGCCGGCCAGCCGCTCGGCGCTCTCCAGCACGGTGGCGTCCTTGCCGGTGGCGACCACGTGTACGTCGGCGGGGGACACCTCGCGTGGCCAGACGATGCCGAGGTCGTCGTGGGAGTTCTCGACGATCGCGGCGACGGCCCGGGACACCCCGATCCCGTAGGAGCCCATCGTCACCGTGACCAGCTTGCCGTTCTCGTCGAGCACCTGCAGGCCGAGCGCGTCGGCGTACCGGCGGCCGAGCTGGAAGATGTGGCCCATCTCGATGCCCCGCGCGGTCTCCAGCGCCGACCCGCAGCGCGGGCACGGATCGCCCGCGCGGACGTCGGCGGCTTCGATCGTGCCGTCGGCGGAGAAGTCCCGCCCGGCCACCAGGTCGACGACGTGCCGGCCCGGCTCGTTGGCGCCGGTGACCCACCGCGTGCCGTCGACCACCCGGGGGTCCAGGAGGTACCGGATGCCGGTCTCGCCGCGCTCCCCCAGCACCTTCGGTCCGATGTAGCCCTTCACCAGACCCGTGTGGGCAGCGAACGCCGACTCGTCGAACGGCTCGACCTCGGCCGGCTCCACCTGTGCCTGCAACCGCTTGAGGTCGAGCTCGCGGTCACCGGGCAAACCGACCACCAGCGGCTCCCGCGTCCCGTCGGGGTGGGTGAGCCGCACGACGACGTTCTTGAGCGTGTCCGCCGCCGTCCAGGGCCGGTCCGCGCGAGGGAACTTGGCGTTGAGGTGGTCGACGAGCGTCTCGATCGTCGGCGTGTCGGGGGTGTCCTCGACGTGCGCCGCCGGCGCGTCGTCGTACGGCAGCGGCGGCGGCACAGGTGCCTGCACCGCCTCCACATTGGCGGCGTAGTCGCAGGTGGTGCAGCGCACGTAGGTGTCCTCGCCGGTGGCGGCGGTGGCGAGGAATTCCTCGGAGGCGGAGCCGCCCATGGCCCCGGACATGGCGGCGACGACCACGTAGTCGAGGCCGAGCCGGTCGAAGATCTTGACGTAGGCGTCGCGGTGTGCCTGGTAGGAGGCGAGGAAGGCCTCGTCGCTGACGTCGAAGGAGTAGGAGTCCTTCATGACGAATTCGCGTCCGCGCAGGATGCCTGCCCGGGGCCGCGGCTCGTCGCGGTACTTGGTCTGGATCTGGTACAGCGACAGCGGCAGGTCCTTGTAGGAGGAGTAGAGGTCCTTGACCAGGAGGGTGAACATCTCCTCGTGGGTGGGGCCGAGCAGGTAGTCGCCGCCCTTGCGGTCGGTGAGCCGGAAGAGGCTGTCGCCGTACTCGGTCCAGCGGTTGGTCGCCTCGTAGGGGTCGCGTGGGAGCAGCGCGGGCAGGTGCACCTCCTGGGCACCGATCGCGTCCATCTCCTCGCGCACGATCCGCTCGATGTTGCGCAGCACGCGATAGCCCAGCGGCAGCCAGGAGTAGATCCCCGGAGCGGCCCTCCGGATGTAGCCGGCGCGGACCAGCAGCCGGTGGCTCCGCACCTCGGCGTCGGCCGGGTCCTCGCGCAGCGTGCGCAGGAACAGCGTCGACATCCGCAGCGTCCACGCTGGTCGGGTCGACCGGTGGGTCACGACGTCTCCTCGGTCAGCGGGTGGTGCCCGGTCCCGGCGAGGATATCGACCGGGGGCCGCCGGGCTCATCCCGATTCGCATGAGGCCGAGAAGTGGTGGACGAGCGAGCCGGGCTCGCGCAGTCGCGTGTCAGTTCGTGGTTCTTCGCCCGGCTCCGGCGCCGCCACGCGACTCGGGCATCGGCGGGCGTCAGAACAGGATCGTGGTGAACTCGGTGTGGTGGCCGAAGCCGACCCGTTCGTAGCAGCGGCGCGCCGCGACGTTGTGCGCGTTGACGTACAGCGTGACCACCGGCGCGATGGTCGCGATGGCCTCCACCACGACCGCCGCCATGCCGGGCATCGACAACCCGCGTCCGCGCAGCCGCGGCGGCACCCACACGCCTTGCACTTGGCAGGCGTACGGCGTCACCGCGCCCACCTCGGCCTTGAACATCACCTGGCCGTCGTCCACCCGCACGAACGACAGCCCCTTCTCGATCAGCTGCCGGATCCGCGCCTGGTACAGGTCGCGCCCGTCCCCGGCCTCGGGTGACACGCCCACCTCCTCGGTGAACATGGCCACGCAGGCCGGGTAGAGCACGTCGAAATCGTGGTCCTCGGCCCGCCGCACCAGCGGGTCCGGCTCGACGGCGGGCGGCCCGGCGATGGTGAGGAAGGGCTGGTCGGCGCGGACGAGCCGGGCTGGGCCCCAGTCCGGCTCGAGCAGCCGCCACAGCTCACCGACGTCCGCGGCCGGCCCGACGATCGACGAGCAGGTGCGGCCTTGGGTCAGCGCCTGGGACGCGAACGCATGCAGCGCGTCGTGCGTCGCGCGCACCGGCACCAGGTTGGCCGCGGCGTGACACATCGACACGAGCTCGCCGTCCTCGACCCAGCCCCACATCTCGCCGCCCAGCCACCTCGGCTCCAGCCGGGTGAGGCGGACGCGGTGGTCGACGAAGACGTTGGTCACCGGATCCTGCTCGAGCAGCCGCTGCGCCTCCGGCAGGTCGGCCGGGCCGAGCAGCCGCAGGCCCGGCGTCGTCGTGAGCACGCGGCGAGGGTACGACGAATCCGCCCGCGCCGCGGCCCCGGCGGGTCAGCGGCCGGCGGGCTGGTGGCTGTGCACCGGCTGCTGTCGTACCAGCCGGCCGGGTCAGCCGACCGTGACGACCGGACCGCCGCTTCCGGCGCCGTCGACCGGCTCCCCGATCTCCTCGGCGATCCGCATGGCCTCCTCGATCAGCGTCTCCACGATCCGCGCCTCCGGCACGGTCTTGACGACCTGCCCCTTGATGAAGATCTGGCCCTTGCCGTTGCCCGACGCGACGCCGAGGTCGGCTTCCCGTGCCTCGCCGGGCCCGTTCACCACGCAGCCCATCACCGCGACCCGCAGCGGGACCTCCAGGCCTTCCAGCCCGGCGGTGACCTCGTCGGCGAGCTTGTAGACGTCGACCTGCGCGCGCCCGCAGGACGGGCAGGAGACGATCTCCAGTTTGCGCGGCCGCAGGTTCAGCGACTGCAGGATCGCGATGCCGACCTTGACCTCCTCCACCGGCGGCGCGGACAGCGAGACCCGGATCGTGTCCCCGATCCCGCGCGCCAGCAGCGCGCCGAACGCGACCGAGGACTTGATCGTGCCCTGGAACGCCGGGCCGGCCTCGGTGACGCCGAGGTGCAGCGGCCAGTCGCCCCGTTCCGCCAGCATCTCGTAGGCGCGCACCATGACCACCGGGTCGTTGTGCTTCACCGAGATCTTGAAGTCGGAGAAGTCGTGCTCCTCGAACAGCGAGGCCTCCCACACCGCGGAATTCACCAGCGCCTCCGCGGTCGGCTTGCCGTACTTGTCCAGTAGCCGCTTGTCCAGCGATCCGGCGTTGACGCCGATCCGGATCGACACCCCACGGTCCCGGGCAGCGGCGGCGATCTGCTTGACCTGGTCGTCGAACCGGCGGATGTTGCCGGGGTTGACCCGCACGGCGGCGCAGCCGGCGTCGATCGCGGCGAAGACGTACTTGGGCTGGAAGTGGATGTCGGCGACGACCGGGATCTGCGACTTGCCGGCGATGGCCGGCAGCGCGTCGGCGTCGTCCTGGCTCGGGCAGGCGACCCGCACAATGTCGCAGCCGGCCGCGGTCAGCTCGGCGATCTGCTGCAGCGTCGCGTCGACGTCGGTGGTGGGCGTGGTCGTCATCGACTGCACCGACACCGGCGCGTCACCGCCGACGAGGACCTTCCCCACCCGGATCTGGCGGCTCTTGCGCCGCACGCCGAGCGTGGGCGCGGGCGCCGCGGGGATCCCGAGGTCGACCGAGGTCACGGCGCTCCTCTCCTTGCGTCGGGGCTTGTCTCGGTACGGCGGCTACAGGCCGAGGCGGACCGGGTTGACGAGGTCGGCGTAGATCAGCAGCACGCCCATCACCAGCAGCAGCCCCGCCATCGCGTAGGCGACCGGCAACAGCTTCGCCACGTCGACGTGGCCGGGGTCGGGGCGGTGCAGCAGGCGGGCGACGCCGCGGCGGACCGCCTCCCACAGGGCACCGGCGATGTGGCCGCCGTCGAGCGGCAGCAGCGGGATGAAGTTGAACAGGGCGACGAACAGGTTGAGCAGGCCGAGCAGCGTGAGGGCGCCGGCGACCTTCTCCGCGACCACGAGCTGGTCGGTCGCCGCCACCTCGCCGGCCACCCGGCTGGCCCCGACCACGCTGACCGGGCTGTCGATCTCCCGCTCGGCGCCGCCGAAGGCCGCTTGAAAGACGCCGACCATCTTCTCCGGCACCCGCAGCAGCGCCGCGCCGGTGGCCTTGGTGTAGTCCCACATGGTCGCGGCCACGAACGCCGGCCCCTGCCGCTCGACCACCTGGGTGGGCGTGACACCGAGGAACCCGACCTTGACGAACTGCTGGGCGTCGTCGAGGTCCGGCCTGGTGGAGACCAGCGTGTTGGTGGTGACCGTGATCGGCGCGCCGTCGCGAACGATGCCGATGCGGGCCCGACCGTTGTCGTTGCCGCGGATGAGCCCCGTCAGCTGCTCCCAGGACTGGATGCGGGTCCCGTTGAACCGGACGATGCGGTCCCCCGGCTGCAGCCCCGCCTCGGCCGCCGGCGCCACCGGGTCGCCGGGCCGGCAGGTGCGCTCGGGGTTCGCGGCGACCTCGGCCGCGGACAGCACGCACTCGGAGACCTCGTCGACGACCGGCTTGTTCACCGTGACGCCGTAGGTCATCCAGACCCCGCCGAGGATCAGCACCGCGAGGAGCACGTTGACCAGCGGTCCGCCGGCCATGACGACGACCTTCTGCCACCACGGCTTGCGGTAGAACAGCCGGTCCTCGTCGCCGGGCCGCACGTGCTCGTAGTCGGCGGCGCGGGCGTCGGAGATCAGCTGCGTGAGCAGCCCGGTGCTGGACCCGCGGACGCGACTGGGGTCGTCGCCCTTGGCCGGCGGCAGCATGCCGACGAGCTTGACGAACCCGCCGAGCGGGACCGCCTTGACGCCGTACTCGGTCTCGCCGCGGCGAGTGGACCAGACCGTCTTGCCGAAGCCGACGAAGTACTGCGTCACCTTGACGCCGAACTTCTTCGCCGGGTACATGTGGCCGACCTCGTGCAGCGCGATCGAGGCGAGCACCCCGAGCGCGAACAGCACCACGCCGAGCGTGTAGGCCAGCACGGTCATCGGCTGGTGTCCTCCATGATCTCCCGGGCGCGCTGCCGCGCCCACGCGTCCGCGGCCAGGACGTCGTCCAGGCTGAGTGCGTCCCCCGTCGAGGGTACGTCGTGCTCGCCGAGCGCGCGTGCGATCGTGTCGACGATCCGCGGGAACGGGAGCCGCCCGGCGAGGAACGCCTCGACGCAGGCCTCGTTGGCGCCGTTGTAGACCGCCGGCGCGGTCCCGCCAGTGCGGCCGGCCTGCGCGGCCAGCGCCACGGCCGGAAAGGCCTTGTGGTCCAGCGGGGTGAACTCCCACGTCGCGGCGCGTGACCAGTCGCAGGCCGGCGCCGCGTCGGCGGTCCGCTCGGGCCAAGACAGGGCCAGCGCGATGGGCAGCCGCATGTCCGGCGGCGAGGCCTGCGCCAGCGTAGACCCGTCGACGAACTCCACCATCGAGTGCACGACCGACTGCGGGTGCACGACGACGTCGATGCGGTCGAAGTCCACGCCGAAGAGCAGGTGGGCCTCGATGACCTCCAGCCCCTTGTTGACCAGCGTGGCCGAGTTGACCGTGACCAGCGGTCCCATGTCCCACGTCGGGTGCGCCAGCGCCTGCTCCGGGGTGACGTCGCCGAGCTCGCGCCGGCTACGGCCGCGGAACGGACCACCTGACGCGGTGAGGACGAGCCGGCGTACCTCCTGCGCGGCACCACCACGCAGGCACTGCGCCAGCGCGGAGTGCTCGCTGTCGACCGGCACGATCTGCCCGGCTCCGGCGGCACGCGCGACGAGGTCGCCCCCGACGATCAGCGACTCCTTGTTGGCCACGGCCAGGACGTGCCCGGCCTCCAGTGCAGCCAGCGTCGGCCGCAGCCCGGCTGCGCCCGTCACGCCGTTCAGGACCACGTCGCACGGCAGCGTGGCGGCCTCCACCGCGGCGTCGGGCCCGGCGAGGATCTTCGGCAGCCGGAACTCCCCCGCGCTGAAGCCGCGCCGCTGCGCCTCGGCATACAGCGCCAGCTGCAGGTCCTCGACCGCAGTGCCGCGCGAGACCGCCACCACCGGCACGGCGAGCTGCACCGCCTGCGCGGCCAGCACCGCAGGCTGGGCG
>JALYMZ010000313.1 GCA_030773435.1 Actinomycetota bacterium
GAAGGCGTCGTCGGGGCCCAGCACGTGGTCGAGCGGGACCGGCGCCGCGGTGGCGCGTTCCGCGGCGCTGCGCGCCTGCCGGTCGCCGTACAGCCCGAGCTGCCACAGCCCCGCCACCGTCATCGCCGCCACCAGCAGCGCCGCCAGCAGGTGCATCCCCAGCATCGGCGGCGTCAGGTACGTGGGCACCCGGGAGCGCATGGCGTCCCCATGATCACACGGGGATGGGGCAGCGCCCCGCGCCGCTCGGTGCAGGTCAGCGCTCGACGACGACCCGCTCGTTCGGCACGCAGTGCGTCATGGTCAGCCCCTCGACGTCGCGCCGACCGTTCTTGCCGAGGTTGGCCAGCCGCTGCTGCTCCTCCTCGCTCAGCTGCTGCTTCGGCAGCGGCGGCAGGTGGCGTACGTCGTCGGCGCTGATACCGAGCCCCTCCCCGACCCGCTGGCCCAGCTCGTCCTCGCACATGAACAGGTGCCACACCATGCGCTCCTGGATGGGCCGGTCACACTGCGCGAGCAGGGTCACCAGGTTGGTCACCAGGTCGTCGCGCTCCCACTGCTCTGACAGCAGGTAGCGCTGTCCCGCCTGCTGGTAGTCGTTGGTGCGCGGGATGCGCTGGCGGGTGAGCCGACCGCTGATCTCGGGACCCTGCTCGTCGTGTGTGGGGTAGTCGGCCTCACGCAGGCCGCCGAGGATGCTCGGCTCGTAGTTGACGTGCGGGCTCTCGCCGCGCCCGTCGACGTCGTAGGTCATCTGCCCGTCGCGCTGGTTGGTGGAGACCCGGGCGCGCTTGGCCTGGTTCACCGGAAGCTGCAGGTAGTTCGGGCCGACCCGGTACCGCTGGGTGTCGGAGTAGGAGAACGTGCGCCCGACCAGCATCTTGTCGTCGGAGAAGTCCAGCCCGTCGACGAGCACTCCGGTGCCGAAGGCGATCTGCTCGTTCGCGGCGAAGAAGTTCTCCGGCATCCGGTCCAGCACCATGCGCCCGACCGGCTTGGGCGGGAACTCCTGCTCCGGCCAGGTCTTGGTGTCGTCGAGCGGGTCGAAGTCGAGTTCAGGGTGCTCGTGGTCGTCCATCATCTGCACGACCAGCTCCCACTCCGGGTGGTCGCCCCGCTCGATCGCGTCGAAGAGGTCCTTGGTGTGCGAGCCGAGGTCGTTGGCCTGCACGTTGGCGGCGTCCTGCGCGGTGTAGGACCGCACGCCCTGCTTGGGCAGCCAGTGGTACTTCACCAGCTTGGTCTCGCCGAAGGCGTTGACCCACTTGTAGGTGTTGACGCCGAAGCCCTGCATGTGCCGGTACGACGCCGGGATCCCGCGCGGGCCGAACACCATCGTCACCATGTGCATCGACTCCGGGGTCTGGCTGATGAAGTCGAAGATGCGGTTCGGCTCCTGGCGGAACGTCACCGGGTCGGGCTTCTGGGAGTGGATGAAGTCGGGGAACTTGATCGCGTCGCGGATGAAGAACACCGCGAGGTTGTTGCCGACGAGGTCCCAGTTGCCGTCCTCGGTGTAGAACTTCACCGCGAAGCCGCGCGGGTCGCGGGCGACCTCGGAGGAGTCCCGGCCACCCGCCACGGTGGAGAAGCGGATCGCCACGTCGGTGCGCTTGCCGCGCTCCTGGAAGAGCTTGGCGCGGGTGTAGTTCGCGATCGGCTCGTCGCCCCAGCTGCCGTAGGCCTCGAAGAACCCGTACGCCGTGACGCCCCGCGCGTGCACGACCCGCTCGGGGATGCGCTCGCGGTCGAAGTGGCTGATCTTCTCCAGGAACTGGTAGTTCTCCAGCGTCGCGGGGCCGCGAGCGCCGACCGTCCGCTGGTTCTGGTTGTCGTAGACCGGGTGCCCTTGCCGGTTGGTGAGGACCGGGCGGGTGTCGCCGTCGCTCGGGCGGCCGGTGGGGTCGGTCACTGCGCTCTCCTCCTGTGTGGGTCCGAAGGCTGGTGTCGGTCCGCAGCATGCGGCTGCCGCCGGCAGTCGGGGCAGGTGCCCCAGAACGTGACCTCGGCCTCGGCCACCGTGAACCCGTGGGCGTCGGCCGGCTCGAGGCAGGGCGCGGCGCCCACCACGCAGTCGACGTCGACGACCCGGCCACACTCGTGGCACACCAGGTGGTGGTGGTTGTCGGCGACCCGCGCCTCGTAGCGCGCTGGGCTTCCGACCGGCTCGAGCCGCCGCGCGAGCCCGGCGCCGTGCAGCGCCGCGAGGACGTCGTACACCGCCTGGGTGGAGACGGATCCCAGGGCCGCACGGGTACGCCGGGCTACCTCGTCGACGGTGAGGTGGTCGTCGGCGCCGCTCAGGGCGGCGAGAACCGCCAGCCGCGGTGCGGTCACCCGCAGGCCGGACGCACGGAGCTGCGCGGTGAGCTCGGCGGTCGAGGTCACGCCGCTCACCGTACCCGGCTTCTCTGGACTCATTCCAGACTACGGCGCAAACTCGTCGGCTCCCGCTACGACGTCCCCGAGCCCCGGTCGCCGGGAGTGGCGACGTCCACGTCGCCCTCGGTCTCCACCTCGACCCGCTCCCGGCGCAACTCGGTCTGCAACCGGTGCTCGTCGATGACCGTGGTCTTGCGCACGATCATCCGCTCCCGCACGACCAGGCGCTTGGTGACGACCAGCTCCTCCTCGAAGATCGGTATCGACACCGACCCGTCGTCGAGCATCTCCACCTCGCCCGAGTCGCCGGCCTCGGCGGGGCGCCGCTCGGCGGCGTCGCCGTGCTCGACGCGCCGCGGAACCACCTCCTCCACCGGCTGAGACTCGACGTACTTGCGCACCCGCACGCGGCCGGCTTCGCGCTCCTCGACCGCCGGGCGCAGCTGCTCCTCGTGCCGGGTCACCGAGGCTTCGTCGGCGCCGCCTGGCTCGGCCGCGCGGTGGCTGGGGGCGGGGCCGCGGTGCTCGGT
>JALYMZ010000314.1 GCA_030773435.1 Actinomycetota bacterium
GCGGTTCGGCCGGATCGACGTCTGGGTCAACAACGCCGGGGTGTCCGGCTACGGGGAGCTGAACGACCTGCCGGTCGAGGCGGTCGACCGAATCGTGGACGTCGACCTGCGCGGGCAGGTGTACGGCGTCAAGGCGGTCCTGCCGATCCTGCGCGAGCAGGGGCACGGCACGATCATCGGCGTCAGCTCCGGGCTGGGGGTGCGCGCGGTCCCGTTGATGGTCCCGTACTGCGTCGCCAAGTCCGGGGTCAACGCGCTGTACGAGGGGCTGCGGCTGGAGGAACGCCGCGCCAAGTCCGGGGTGTGGGTCACCACGATCCTGCCGGCGTCGATCGACACCCCGTTCTACGACTCGGCGGCGTCGTGGATGGGGGTGCGGCCGGCGCCGATCCCGCCGGTGTACCAGCCCCGCGCGGTCGCCGAAGCCATCGTGTTCGCCGCGGACCACCCGCGGCGCGACATCTACATCGGCGCCGCCGCGCAACTCGCTCTGCTGCAGCGGCTCAGCCCCGCCCTGACCGACCGGCTGCTGGCCGTCGGTGGCCAGGTCTTCGCCCGCCAGCAGCGCAACGAGCCCGACCGCGGCCAGAGCAACCTCGTCGAACCGACGTGCGGCAGTGGAGCCGTGGACGGCGGGGTCGTCCGGTTCGCGCTGCCCCGCAGCCGATGGACTCGGCTGGTTGGCTTCCACCCCGCCCTGGCCAGAAGCGCCGCGCTCGCTGCGGCCGGCACCCTCGGCTGGCGGCTGGCCTCCCGCCCACCGGCCCCGCTTCGTTCTGGACGCCGCCCGACGGCGCCAGCAGTGGGAGTAGCGGTGTCCTCGGGTTGGATGCTGCACCGGTACCTGCGACTACGCCGCCGCGTGCGGGGCAGCGATGCAGGACGCGCGACCGAGCGCGAGCCGCAGGAGGACACCATGCAGACCCGTACCCGACCGGCCGGTCCTCCCGCAGCTCTCGTGCGCCCCGGCAGCGGCGGGATCGGCCGCGGCAGCAGCTCAGTAGCCGAAGCCGTGTCCGACGCCCTGCGCCGCGGCGACAGCCCCTTCCTCGATGGCCGCCGCCGCACGGCGGTGCTCCAACTCGCGACCGCAGCCACGCTCGGGGTCGTTGGGCTCTACCAGTTCGGGGTCCTGCGCTCCGTGCCGGAGCTATCGCTGCCCGGACTCGGAGCCGACCAGGTCGACGCCTCCGGTGAGGCCTACGTGATGCTCCGCACCCCTGACTCCACGCTCGGGATCGCCAGCGCCGGTGTCAGCCTCGTCCTGGCTGGGATGGGCGGGGCCCGGCGGCACGAGGAGCAGCCCTGGATCCCCCTGCTCTTGCTGGGCAAGAGCCTGCTCGACGCCGCCGGCGGCACCTACCTGTTCGCCGAGCAGGTCACCAAGCACAAGCGTGTCTGCTCCTGGTGCACCGTCAGCGCCGGCCTGCTGCTCGCTAACGTGCCCGCCGTCCTGCCCGAAGCGCGCGCGGCCTGGCGAGCCTGGCGCAACCAGTGACCCTGCCCCGACATCGAGGAGCTCCCATGTCGCGAGCTCAGGCCCCAGGACCACCAGGAGTGGCGGTCGTGACCGGCGGAACCGCCGGGATCGGCCGCGCCACTGCACGCGAGCTCGCCGACCGCGGCTGGGACGTCGCGGTCCTCGCTCGCGGCCAGGAGCGGCTCGAAGACACCGTCCGCGAGCTCCGACAGAAGGGCCGGCGCGCGCACGGTGTCTCGGTCGACGTCGCTGACTCCGCCGCGGTCGAGCGGGCCGCCGACGAGGTGAAGGACAACCTCGGGCCGATCGACCTGTGGGTCAACAACGCCTTCACCGGCGCCATCGCGTTCTTCGACGACATCGAGCCGGCCGAATACGAGCGGATCACCGCCGTCACCTACCTCGGGTTCGTCAACGGCACCCGCGCCGCGCTGCGGCGGATGAAGCCGCGTGACCGCGGCACCGTCATCCAGGTCGGCTCCGCCCTGGCGTTCCGCGGCATCCCGCTGCAGGCGCCCTACTGCGGCGCGAAGGCGGCGATCCAGAACTTCAGCGAGTCGGTACGGGTCGAGCTCCTGCACCAGCGCAGCGCCATCCAGCTGTGCCAGGTGCACATGCCGGGCGTGAACACCCCGCAGTTCGACTGGGTGCTGCACCGCGGCCTCGACCACCACCCCATGCCGGTGCCGCCGATCTACCAGCCCGAGGTCGCGGCCCGCGCGGTCGCCCACGTCGCCGAGCACCCCCGGCGCAGCATGTGGGTCGGACTGCCCACCGTCCTGACGGTCCTCGCCAACCGGATCGCTCCCTCGCTGCTCGACTGGTACCTGGCGAAGACGAACGTGCAGGGCCAGCAGTCCCCCGACCACGACCCGCCCGGGTCGGAAGCGAACACGTGGAAGCCCGTCCACGGGGCCGAAGTGCAGGCGCACGGCAGCTTCGACTCCCAGGCCTACGCCCACAGCCCGGAGCTGTGGGTGAGCGAGCACCGGGGACTGGTCGCGGTCGCCCTGGCTGGCGTCGCGGCTGCGGCGGTCGCCCGGGCCTCTCGGTGACACGCCACCCTCACGTCGCGGCCGTTGAGGAGGGCGAGGGCCTGCCGCGTGCCTGTTCCGGTAGGCGACCCCTTACCGGGAGCGTCCCAGGTCAGCCGGGTGCACGGACGATCTTGTCCCGTTAGACCCGTCCGCTTTGATTTCCCACAAGGGGGCGGCGTCATACGGCACATGATCGACGGCCGTCCCCACCGGCAGATGGCGGTGCGTCTAGCGACGCCGTCGCCGGTCCCGCATTGCCCGCAGGCGGGTGACGAGCTCGGGGTCGGCGGCGGCGACCTCGGGCCGTTCGAGCATGGCCAGCAGCAGCTGGAAGTAGCGGGTCGGTGAGAGCCCCAACTCACGCCCGACGAGGTCACCGACGTCGCGC
>JALYMZ010000315.1 GCA_030773435.1 Actinomycetota bacterium
GCCGCGGGCCGAGCTGCTGGCGCTCGCCGCCGAGCTGGGCAGCGACGTGCCGTTCTGCCTCGTCGGCGGCACCGCGATCGGGTCCGGACGTGGGCAGCACCTGACGCCGGTGCTGGGCCGGGGGGTCTACCACTGGGTCGTGGC
Source organism: Actinomycetota bacterium (assembly GCA_030773435.1). Lineage (GTDB taxonomy): Bacteria > Actinomycetota > Actinomycetes > Propionibacteriales > Nocardioidaceae > JALYMZ01. Next base: position 145 of record JALYMZ010000315.1, read on the forward strand.
CCTCGCGGATGCGGGGCTGTCGACGCCGCAGGTGTACGGCGAGCTGGACCGGATGCGACGAGGCCGCGAGGTCGCCGCGCCCGCCGTACCGGGAAGGCTCATGAACGCCTTGCGGGCTGGCGACCCGCGTGCGGTCGGTGCGGCGCTGAGCAACGACCTGCAGGTGGCGGCGCTGACCCTGTGTCCGACCGTGGCGGCCACGCTCGACGCCGGTGACGCCGCCGGTGCGCTCGGTGCGCTGGTGTCCGGCTCGGGACCGACCGTGGTCTTCCTCGCCCTCGACGAGGACCACGCCGGCGACGTCGGGGCGGCGCTGGTGGATGCGGGGGTGTGCCGCCTGGTGCAGCACGTCACCGGGCCGGTCGCCGGGGCGCGGGTCGTCGGCTGAGCACCGTGCGGGCCGCGAGGAGCCTCCGGGGTCTCAGCGCGGCTCGTCGAACGGCACCAGCAGGACCCGCAGCAGGCCGGCGAGACGCGTCCGGTTGACGTCGTCCAGCCCGGCGAGCAGCTCCCGTTCACGCTCCAGCAGCGCCGCGAACGCGGCGTCCACGCGCGCCCGGCCGTCGGCGGTGAGCTGGACGATCACGCCGCGCCGATCGTTCGTCGCGGGTGATCGGCGGACCAGCCTGCGCACCACCAGACGGTCCACGCGGTTCGTCATCGTGCCGCTGGTGACCAGGGTCTCCCGCAGCAGCCGGCCCGGAGAGAGCTGGTAGGGCGGCCCGGCCCGCCGCAGGGCGGCGAGTACGTCGAACTCCCATGGCTGCAGACCGTGCGCGCCGAAGGCCTGCCGCCGCCCGCGGTCGAGGTGCCGCGCCAGCCGGCTGACCCGGCTCAGCACCTCGATCGGCGCCACGTCGAGATCGGGACGCTCGCGACGCCACGCCGCGACGAGCCGGTCGACCTCGTCCACGACCCGGAGCGTAGCCAGGGCCGCCTCCCCGCCCGCGAGCTGTCAGCGAACTGTCGACCGGTTGTGGCGCGCCGCGGCCTGGCAAGTCACCGGCGACGGCCGGCTCGGCACCATGTATCTTGATGTCAAGACACAGCGAGGGGTACGACGATGGCGCATTCGTGGGATCCGGACGTGTACTCGGCCTTCGCCGACGAGCGCAGCCGGCCGTTCCACGACCTGCTGGCCCGGGTCCTCGCGGTGTCCCCGCGGCGCGTCGTCGACCTCGGCTGCGGACCCGGTCAGCTGACCGCGACGCTGCGGCGGCGCTGGCCCGGCGCCGAGGTCCACGGCATCGACGCCTCCGCCGACATGGTCGCCGCGGCACGGCCGCTCGCCGACGACCGGCTCTCCTTCGAGGTCGCCGACCTGCGCACGTTCACCCCGCGCGGTCGGGTCGACGTACTGCTGTCGAACGCGACCCTGCAGTGGGTGCCCGACCACCTGGCGTTGCTGCCGCACCTGCTGCGGCACGTCGGCGACGGCGGCTGGTTCGCCTTCCAGCTGCCCGGCAACTTCGGCGAGGCCAGTCACACGCTGCTGCGCGGGCTCGCCGCCGACCCCCGCTTCGCGCCGCACACCGGCGGGCTGGCGTGGCCGGCGTCCCACGACCCGGACACCTACCTGGAGTCGCTGCAGGGACTCGGCTGCACCGTCGAGGCGTGGGAGACGACGTACCTGCACGTCCTCACCGGGCCGGACCCGGTGCTGCGCTGGGTCACCGGCACCGGGGCGCGGCCGGTGTTGCAGGCGCTGCCGCCGGATCTGCGCGAGCAGTTCGAGCAGGAGTACGCCGCGGCGCTGCGCGCGGCCTACCCGCCGACCTCCTTCGGCACCGTGCTGCCGTTCCGGCGCGTCTTCGTCGTCGTCCAGCGGCTCGAGGGCAGGGCGGTGTGAGGCTGCACCACGTCCAGGTGTCGTGCCCACCAGGCGGCGAGGCCGCCGCCCGCCGGTTCTACGGCGACGGGCTCCAGCTTCCGGAGACGGCCAAGCCACCGGCGCTCGCGGCGCGAGGCGGGGTGTGGTTCCGCGACGGCGACTGTGAGGTCCACGTCGGTGTGGAGGAAGGGTTCGCCCCGGCTCGCAAGGCGCATCCTGCGTTCCTGGTTACGGACATCGACGCGGTCGCGCACCGGCTGTGCGAGCGCGGCTTCCCGGTGCTCTGGGACGACGACTTCCCCGGCTACCGCCGCTTCTACACCGAGGACGGCAACGGCAACCGGGTGGAGGTCCTGCAGCTGTCGTGACGACGTCACCACGACCACACCGTCACGGCTGCGTGGTCAGCCGCGGCTTCTTGTCCAGCCCCGACAGCCCGTGCCAGGCCAGGTTGCACAGGTGCGCGGCGACCTCGCGCTTGCCGGGCTTGCGGGCGTCGAGCCACCACTGCCCGGTGGTGCCGACCATGCCGACCAGCATCTGCGCGTACATCGGGGCGTTCTTGGGGTCGAAGCCGCGGGCCTTGAACTCACCGGCGAGGATGTGCTCCACCCGCGACGCCACGTCGGAGATGATCGAGACGAACGAGCCAGACGCCGATCCCAGGGGGGAGTCCCGCACCAGGATGCGGAACCCGTCGGAGGACTGCTCGACGTAGTCCAGCAGCGCCAGCGCCGCCTGCTCCAGCAGCGCGCGCGGGTGTCCTCCGGTCAGCGCCGCGCGCATCATGTCGAGCAGCTGGCGCACCTCGCGGTCAACCACGACGGCGTACAGGCCCTCCTTGCCGCCGAAGTGCTCGTACACCACGGGTTTGGAGACCTCGGCCCGGGCGGCGACCTCCTCGATCGACGTACCCTCGAAGCCGCGCTCGGCGAACAGCCGGCGGGCGATGTCGATGAGCTGCTCACGCCGCTCGGCGCTGGTCATCCGGGCACGCGCGCGTCGCCTCTCCCGTGCGACGTCCCCGGTGGTCACCGCGCCATCATGCCGCCTGCGCACTCGGCCGAGCCGTGGTGTCGACCCGCTTGGCGTCGATCCGCTCGCGGACCGGCCACCGCACCGCCGTCACCCAGCCGGCCTTCTCCAGCAGCCAGATCAGCCGAGCCGAGGAGTCGACCTGTCCCCGCAGCACGCCGTGCCGTGCGCACGTCGGGTCGGCGTGGTGCAGGTTGTGCCAGGACTCGCCCATCGACGGGATCGCCAGCCACCACACGTTCGACGACTTGTCCCGGCTCTTGAACGGTCGCTCGCCCACGGTGTGGCAGATCGAGTTGATCGACCACGTGACGTGGTGCAGCAGCGCCACCCGCACCAGCGAGCCCCAGAAGAAGGCGGTGAGCGCCCCGTGCCACGACCACGTGACCAGCCCGCCCAATAACGGCGGCAGCAGCAGCGACACCACGACCAGCGACGGGAACGCACGCGAGATCCGGACCACGTCTCGGTCCTTCATCAGGTCGGGTGCGTACTGGCGCTGCGGTGTTTGCTCGGGGTCGAACAGCCACATCATGTGGGCGTAACAGAATCCCTTCGCCAGCGCCCGGACGTTGTCGCCGTACCGCCATGGCGAGTGCGGGTCGCCCTCCCGGTCCGAGAACTTGTGATGCTTGCGGTGGTCGGCGACCCAGCGGATGACCGGCCCCTCGATCGCCATCGACCCGGCGACCGCGCAGGCGATCTTTACCGCCCGGTTCGCCTTGAACGACTTGTGGGTGAACAGCCGGTGGTAGCCGACGGTGACGCCGTGTCCGGTGAACGCGTACATCAGCGCGGCGATCGCGACGTCGGACCATCCCAGCCAGCCGCCCCACGCGACCGGTACCGCCGCGATCACCGCGAGGAACGGCAGCACGATGAACAGGGCCAGCGCGACCTGCTCGCCGGTGCTCTTCCGCTCCGCCCCCACGGTGCCGGTCCGGGCGTCGAGTTCCCAGTCACTGCGGCCGTGATCGTTGCTCGTCGCGGCTGCGGTCAGCGTGGGGGGTGGCGTCATGAGGTGTCCTCCGTTTGGTGGGTCGCGGATACTTACGCAACCGTAACCTACGGCATCGTAGGTAGACAGGCCTGTAGCGTCCCCAGACCGGGGGGCAGACAAACGTCACATCCGCCGACGAGACCGGTCCGCCACCGTGGCAGACTGGCCCCCCGCAGGCGCTCCAGCGCCTCCATCCCCTGTGGGGTAATTGGCAGCCCGCGGGCCTTTGAAGCCTGAGGTCCTGGATCGAAGCCAGGCGGGGGAGCAGCGCGACCCAGTACGCCGACGCGGACGATGCCGAGGAGTGGCCGATCGTGAGCAGCACGCGTCCAGCCGCGGTCATCGTGCTGGCCGCCGGTGGCGGCACTCGGATGAGGTCACGGATCCCCAAGGTGCTGCACACCCTGGCCGGACGCAGCCTTCTGGCGCATGTGCTCGCCGCTACCCGCGGCGTCGACCCCGCGCACCTGGCCGTGGTCGTCGGACACGGCCGCGAGGTCGTCGCCCCGCATCTGGCCGAGATCGACCCGCACGCACAGGTGGTGGTGCAGCCGGAGCAGCTCGGTACCGGCCATGCCGCCCGCTGCGCGCTCGAGGCGCTCCCGCCACTGCGTGGCACGGTGCTGATGACGTACGGCGACACGCCGCTGCTGACTCCCAGGACGCTGCGCGAGCTCATCGACGTACACCACGACGCGGGCAACGCCGTGACCGTGCTGACCGCCCGGCTGCCGGATCCGGCCGGCTACGGGCGCATCCTGCGCGACCCGACCGGCGCGGTGAGCGGGATCGTGGAGGATCGGGACGCCGACGAGGTGCAGCGCGGGGTGGACGAGATCAACTCCGGCATCTACGTCTTCGACGTGGGGGTGCTGCGTGAGGCGCTCCACCGGCTCCGGCCCGACAACGTCCAGGGCGAGCTCTACCTCACCGACGTGCCGGCGCTGGCGCGCGCCGACGGGCACCGGGTCGGCGCCTGGCCGACGGCGGACAGCTGGGAGACCGAGGGAGTCAACGACCGGGTGCAGCTGGCGCGGCTCGCGGCGGAGCTGAACCGCCGGATCGTCGAGCGGCACCAGCGGGCCGGCGTGACCGTCGTGGACCCGCAGAGCACCTGGATCGACGACACGGTCACGCTCGAGTCCGACACGACCCTGCTGCCCGGGGTGCAGCTGCACGGCACCACCCGTGTCGCCCGCGACGCCGTGGTCGGTCCGGACTCCACGCTCACCGACGTCGACGTCGGTGAGGCGGCCCAGGTCCTCCGCGCCCACGGCTCCGGCGCGAGCATCGGGCCACGGGCGACGGTGGGACCGTTCGCCTACCTGCGCCCGGGCACGCGGCTCGGTCCGGGCGCCAAGATCGGCGCGTTCGTGGAGGCCAAGAACGCCGTGCTGGAGGAGGCGGCGAAGGTGCCGCACCTGTCCTATGTGGGCGATGCCGAGGTCGGGGCCGGCACGAACATCGGCGCGGGAACGATCTTCGCCAACTACGACGGCGTCACTAAGCACCACACGAGCGTCGGCGCGCACTGCTCGACCGGCGCGAACAACACCTTCGTGGCGCCGCTGGAGATCGGGGACGGTGCCGCCACCGGCGCCGGCACCGTCGTACGCCGGGACGTGCCGCCCGGGGCGCTCGCCGTGTCCGCGGGACCGCAGCGCAACCACGAGCAGTGGACGCTGCGCAAGCGCGGCGGCACCGCGGCGGCGGCGGCGGCAGAGGCGGCACAACAGCAAGCCGAGGAGACCCGGCCATGAGCGGGATGAAGCGCACCACCGAGAAGAACCTCATGGTGTTCTCTGGCCGAGCGCACCTGGCGCTGGCTCGGGAGGTCGCCGACCAGCTCGAGACGGGGCTGGTGCCGACCACGTTCCGGGACTTCGCCAACTCCGAGATCTATGTGCGCTACCAGGAGTCGGTGCGCGGCTGTGACGCGTTCGTCATCCAGAGCCACACCGCTCCGATCAACGAATGGATCATGGAGCACCTGATCATGGTCGACGCGCTCAAGCGCGCCTCGGCCAAGCGGATCACCGTCGTGGCCCCGTTCTACGGCTACGCCCGCCAGGACAAGAAGCACCTGGGCCGGGAGCCGATCTCCGCCCGGCTGATGGCGGACCTGTTCGTCGCCGCGGGAGCCGACCGGCTGATCGCGGTGGACCTGCACACCGCGCAGATCCAGGGTTTCTTCGACGGTCCCGTCGACCACCTTGCCGCGCTGCCGGTGCTCTCGCAGTACGTCGTGGACAAGTACGGCGGCGAGGACCTGACCGTGGTGTCTCCGGACGCCGGGCGGATCAAGGTCGCCGAGTCGTGGAGCGCCCGGCTCGGCGGTGCCCCGCTGGCATTCATCCACAAGACGCGGGACATCACCGGGACCCACGAGAGCCGCGCCCACCGCGTCGTCGGTGAGGTGGACGGCCAGGCCTGCATCGTCGTCGACGACATGATCGACCGGGGTAGCACGGTCGTCCAGGCGGCCGACGCCCTGCGGGCGGCCGGTGCCTCCAGCGTGATCATCGCCGCCACCCATCCGGTCCTGTCCGGACCGGCAGTCGACCGGCTGAAGAACAGCGAGGCGCGCGAGGTCATCGTCACCAACACCTTGCCGGTGACCGAGGACAAGCGGTTCGACAAGCTCACCGAGCTGTCCATCGCCCCGCTGCTCGCCCGGGCCATCAGCGAGGTCTTCGAGGACGGGTCGGTCACCAGCCTTTTCGACGGCCGCGCCTGACTCGACGCCGCGGCGCGGCGACGCGTCCGGCTCCGGCAGGGGCGGGCCGGCTTGCGGGGGGATTTCCTCCGCCGCAGCGGGATCGCTAGACTTCCCCGGTTGCCTCGGCGAGGAGGTGCCGCGCGTACGCGCGTCGGCTCCGGAATCGACGCGGCGGCTGCCCGGGCATCCCGGACGCTCCCGCCGCCGGTCCATCCTCGCGGCGGTTCGCCGCAGGTGCACCGACCGCACTGGACCGACCGCACTGGACCGACCGCACTGCACGACCCGATGACGACCAGAGCCCAGCGACGCGCACGTGGAGGAGTGACCCCCGGTGGCTGAGGTGAAGATCCAGGCCGAGCCGCGAACTGAGTTCGGCAAGGGCGCCGCCCGCCGGATCCGCCGCGCCGACAAGGTTCCCGCCGTGCTCTACGGGCACGGCACCGACCCGATCCACATCACGTTGCCAGGCCACGACACCATGCTGGCGCTCAAGCACGCCAACGCACTGCTGTCCATCGACCTCGAAGGCGACAGCCGGCTGGCCCTGCCCAAGCAGGTCCAGCGCGACCCGATCAAGGGTTTCATCGAGCACGTTGACCTGCTCCTCGTGCGGCGCGGCGAGAAGGTCACCGTGGATGTACCCGTGCACGTTGTCGGCGAGGCCGTCGCCGATGCCCTGGTCGTCACCGAGCACACCACGGTTCCGCTGCAGGCCGAGGCCACCCACATCCCGGAGGCGATCGAGGTGTCGGTGGAGGGGCTGGAAGTGGGGGCGCAGGTCCACGCCGGTGACCTGGTCCTGCCGAGCGGATCGAGCCTCGGCATCGACCCCGGCGCGCTGGTGGTGAACCTGACCGCGGCTCCGACGGCCGAGGAGCTCGAGGCCGAGCTGGCCGAGGCCGAGGCCGACGCGGGCATCGAGCGCGAGGAGCCCACCGCCGAGGTGGAGGCGGCTGCCGCGCCCGTCGCCGACGCCGAGGGCGCGGAGCACCCCGCGGACGAGAGCGAGCCGACCGAGCAGTGAGTCGGTTCCGTCGTACGGCGGAACGGGCGGCCAGGCTGGTCCGGCGGTGAGCGACGGCGCCTGGATGGTGGTCGGGCTCGGCAACCCCGGCCCGTCGTACGCCGTCACCCGGCACAACGTCGGCCACCGCGTCGCCGACCTGCTGGCGCGGCGCGCCGGCGACAGCTGGCGGGTGCACAAGTCCGGCCGCGGGCACGTCGTCGAGGGTCGACTGGCCGGCACCCCCGGAGTCCGCGTCGTTCTGCTGCGGCCCCGCGCCTACATGAACGAGTCCGGTGGGCCGGTGGCCGCGCTTGCCCGCTTCTACCGGGTGGACCCGACCCGACTCGTGGTCGTCCACGACGAGCTAGACCTCGACCTCGGCCAGCTGCGACTCAAGCTGGGCGGCGGCGACAACGGGCACAACGGGCTGAGGTCGGTGCGCCGCTCGCTGGGCACCGGCGACTTCTACCGGGTCCGGGTCGGCATCGGCCGGCCTCCCGGGCGCCAGGACCCGGCCGACTTCGTGCTGTCCCCCTTCCCCGCCAACCTACGGCCGGACGTGGAACACCACGTGGAACGGGCTGCCGACGCAGTGGAGTGCCTCCTGGCCGAGGGTCTCGAGGCTGCCCAAAACCGTTACAACAGCTGATCACTGGCCGTGCGCTCATATTTACGGTAAGCAACTAGTGGGGGGTAGTTTTGCGCCGCGTCCGGCAGCGCACACGCAACGTCATGCGATGGCCGGCCACTGTGTGTCCTTTACCTTTTCTTTACTTACGGCTGGTAGCGCGAATCACCACGCATGGTTCATAACGGCAATGCGGCAGTTCCCGCCGGGAGTTGCGCACATAGGTTGTTACTGAGAGTGAAGATGAGGCTCCGAGGGCGCACGCCCGGGGTGTCGACGGTGGGCCGGTGGCCCGTCCCGGACGGGGTGCCGGGCGGTGCGGCACGGACACGCTCGCAGCTGCACCGGCTCTCCGGTGACCGCCTGACTGCCGCCTGGCCGACACGCGGTTGCAGCGGCAGCAGCGTCGCGACCGAGACACAGCACCAACCGACACACGAAACAGAGAGGAGGCCGCCATGTACGGGTTGCCCAACACCGGCTTGGGAATCAGCACCGTGGTCTACGCGCTCATCGGCCTGGTCATGCTGGTCGCCGGCGTACTGCTGGAGCTGGCCAGCAAAGCGCGCGTGCGGCGGTGACCACGATCACCGCGATCGTTCCCGCCTACAACGAGGAGCAGGGTCTCGGCGACACGCTGCAGGCGCTGCTGCGCCAGACCGACCCCTTCGACGAGATCATCGTGGTCGACGACTGCTCCACCGACGGCACGCGGAAGGTAGCGCAGAGTTACGGCGTGACGGTGCTGACCCCGCCGCACAACCTCGGGTCGAAGGCCAAGGCGCAGAATTATGCGCTCGACCGGGTAAACACCGATCTCGTGCTGCCGGTCGACTCCGACACGGTGCTGTCGGACAATTATGTGGAGCTCATCAAACGACCCTTCGCCGACGATGACGTCGCCATTGCCGCGGGTTGTGTCCTGACCCGGCATTCGCGCACGGTCACCGAGCGCGGGCGGAGTCTGGAGTATCTTTTCGGCTTCCATTGGCACCGGCCCATCCAGAACAAGGCGAATTCGCCGGTGGTCTGTAGCGGCTGCTGCTCGGCGTTTCGCACGTCGACCTTGCAGGGGTTCGGTGGCTTTCCCGAGCGGACCGTGGTTGAGGACATGGATTACACGTGGTCGCAGCAGATCGCGGGCAAGCGCGCGGTGTACGTCGGGTCGGCGGTTGCCTACGCCGCCGACCCGGAGGACTTCACGTACCTGCGCAAGCAGGTGTGGCGGTGGATGTCGGGATTCTTCCAGAACGTCCGCATCCACACCGGGAACCTGCTCCGGCACAAACGCGTCCTCGCGCTCTGGGTGCTGCTGGCGGTCTGGGAGATCCTGACGGTGCCGCTGTGGTACGCCCTGCCGTTCCTGATGATCTTCGTGTGGGACCAGTCGGTGCAGTTCACCCTCGGCTGGTGGTTCGGCGCCGAGATGGTGCTGTTGCTCCCGCCGTTGATCTATGCCTGTCTGCGCCGACGAGTCTCGTTGTGGCACACCGTGATGAGCATCCCGGCGATGTACGCGGTGAAGGCGGTGAACTTCGTCTACGCGTGGAAGGCCATGGTCGTCGAGCTGCTGCTCGTGCCGTTGGGGGTGAGCCAGGGACTGACCACGTACGAGAAGGGCCGGGCGTGACCACCCTGCGGGCGGTCGCGGTCAGCCTGATCATTGCCGGGCTGGTCCTGGTCGCCAGTCCGCTGTGGCGAGAGGCTCAGGTCGCCCGGAGCCAGCAGCAGCTCGCCGAGCGCGTCCCCGCGCCGGTCCGTGAGCTGCCCGGGGTTTCTGCAGGCCGGGCGGGGGCCGCGGGGTACGAC
>JALYMZ010000316.1 GCA_030773435.1 Actinomycetota bacterium
CGCGCTGCTGACCGCGGCCGGCGTCCCGCGGGTCCGCGCCGCCAACGTCGTGCCACGGATCGGGGTGCTGCAGCCGGAGCCCGCGCGAGCGGCAATCCGGGCGATGTTCCTGTCGCACGTGATCGGCGGCAAGGGCCTGTCCCGGCGTAGCAACTTCACCGCGATGGTCCGCGGCGCGACCCCCGACGTCGTGCTCACCGCCGTCGAGCTGCTGGCCGGTCTCGCCGGCGACGTCGCCGTGGTGGACATCGGTGGCGCCACCACCGACGTGCACTCCGTCGTCGCGCCGGACCCCGAGGACCGCGTCCTGGCTCGCGAGGTGGTGGCGCCCACCGCGCTCGGCCGTACCGTCGAGGGCGACCTCGGCGTGCGCTGGAGCGCGGTCTCCACGGTCGAGGCCGCGGAAGACGCGGGCCTGGTGACGGGACAGGAGCACGGCGAGCTCCTCGCCGGCGCGTCCCGGCGGCAGGGTGACCCGGCGTACCTGCCGGACAGCGACGCGGAGGATCAACTGGAGGCACGGCTGGCCACGCTGGCCGGTGAAGTCGCGCTGCGCCGGCACGCCGGGCGGCAGCTTGTCACGTTCGGACCGGACGGGCGGCTGGTCGAACGCACCGGCAAGGACCTGCGCGAGATCGGCCTGCTCGTCGGCTCGGGTGGGGTGCTGCGGCACCATCCACCGAAGTTCGCGACCAGTGTGCTTCGGGCGTGGTGCGGGCACATCCCCGGCGGCTGGTTGCTCCCTCGGAAGCCGGCGTTGGTCGTCGACCGCGACTACGTGCTGGCCGCCGCGGGGCTGCTGGCGGCCGACCATCCGGAAGCGGCGTCGGCGCTGGTGCAGGATCTGGCGTGCGGCGGTGGCAGGCCGACGGACGGAGCCGGAGTATGAGCACACCGATCCCCCGCGGGGTCGAGACCGCCGCCGCCTGGTCGTGGCGGTTCCTGGTGGTGGCCGCGGCGCTCGCCGTGGTGGTGTGGGTCGTGGAGCGGCTGCACGTGCTGGTGGTCCCGGTGGCCATCGCGCTGCTGCTGGCCGCGCTGCTGAGCCCCGCGGTCGACCGCGTGCACCGCGGCAAGATCGGGCGCGCGGCGGCCACCGCGCTCGTCGTGGTCGGCTCGCTCACCCTCCTGGTCGGAGGCCTCACGCTGGTCGGGCAGCGGATCGCCGAGGGTTTCGACGAGCTGTCGAAGCAGGTCGTGGTGGGTCTGGCCGAGATCCGGAACTGGATCCGTGACGGCCCGCTCGGGCTCTCCGACGACCAGGTGGACCGGTTGCTCGAGGAGGCGCAGGCGGCGGCCGGCTCGCAGCAAGGTGCGGTCCTGTCGAGCGTCACGCAAGTCGGGATCACGCTCGGCCACGTGGTTGCCGGATTCTTCCTGGTGCTGTTCTCGCTCTTCTTCTTCCTCTACGAAGGTGGCCGAATCTGGGGCTGGGTGGTCCGGCTGTTCCCCACCGCGCTGCGTCGGCGGGTCGACTCCTCCGGCCGGGTCGCGTGGGTGTCGCTCACCTCGTTCGTGCGCGCCACCGTGTTGGTCGCGCTGGTGGACGCGCTCGGCATCCTGCTGGTGGCGCTCGCGCTGCGGGTACCCCTGGCGGTACCGATCGGCGTGCTGGTGTTCGTAGGCGCCTTCGTGCCGATCGTGGGGGCGGCGGTGTCGGGCTTCGTCGCCGTGATCGTTGCGCTGGTGGCGCACGGGCCGATCGTCGCGCTGCTGATGCTTGGTGGGGTGGTGCTGGTGCAGCAGCTGGAGTCGCACGTGCTGCAGCCGTTCCTGCTCGGTCGGGCGGTGTCGATACACCCACTCGCGGTGATCCTGGCCGTCGCCGCAGGCGTGCTGCTGGCCGGGATCATCGGCGCCCTGGTAGCCGTACCGATCGTCGCCTCGCTGAACGCGGTCGTCCAGCACCTGGCGGAGAGCTCCACCGGCCCGGACCCCGACCCGGCCCTGGGGGACGACGCCGCACTGACCTGACCACGGGGGGTTCAGCCGGGGCTGAGCGCCTGCAGCGCCTCGGGCTCGTCCTGCGACCGGGACGCCAGCGGCCGCTCGGCGATGAACAGCGCCACGATGAACGCGACCGTCACGAACGGGATCGCGACGAGGAACGCGTCGTGCAGCGACAGCGAGAACGCCTCGACCACCGGCCCGCGGACCGCGTCGGGCAGCCGCTGGATCGCCTCGATGTCGTTGGTGTCCGGAGCCCTCGCCGCGGGCACCCCGGGCAGCAGCTCATCGAGGTGGGTGACGAGTCGGCTGGAGATGATCGCCCCGAACATCGCGGTGCCGAACGCGCCGCCCATCTGCCGGAAGAACGTCACTGAGCTCGTCGCCGTGCCCATGTGGTGGCGGGCCACGGCGTTTTGTACGACGGTGACCAGCACCTGCATCTGTAGCCCCAGGCCGGCCCCCATCACGTAGATCGCGATCGCGGCGAACCAGTACGGGCTGTGCGGACCGAGCAAGGTGAGCAGCACCAGCCCCGCGACGATGACCACCGCCGCCAGTATCGGGAAGATCTTGTAGCGACCGGTGCGGGTCATCACCTGGCCGGAGCTGATGGAGGTCGAGAAGATGCCGACCACCATCGGCAGCATCGCCAGCCCCGACGCGGTGGGGGTCATGCCCTGGACGACCTGCAGGTACAGCGGGATGAAGACGAACGAGCCGAACATCGCGAAGCCGGTGATGAAGGTGTAGACGACGCTGATGCTGAACACGCTGTCGCTGAACAGCTCCAGCGGGATGATCGGCTCCACCGCCCGCCGCTCCGCCACCACGAAGGCCACGACGAGAGCCGCGCCGGCCCCGACCAGGGTCAGCGCGGTCGGCGACAGCCAGCCGTAGGCGTGGCCCGCCCACGTGGTGTACAGCAGCAGCGACGTGACCGCGGCGACGATCGCGGCCGCGCCGGGGTAGTCGATCACGTGGTCGCGGCGCACGTGTGGCAGCTTCAGTGCCATCGACGTCACGACGAGCGCCGCCAGGCCGACCGGCACGTTGACCCAGAAGATCCAGCGCCAGCCCGGCCCGTCGGTGAACCACCCGCCGAGCACCGGGCCCAGGACGCTCGACGTGCCGAACACCACGCCGAAGTAGCCCTGGTAGCGGCCGCGCTCGCGTGGCGGGATGACGTCGCCGAGGACGGCGAGCGCGAGGGCGAACAGGCCGCCACCGCCGAGCCCCTGCACCGCCCGGAAGGCGATCAGCTGACCGATGTCCTGCGCCAACCCGGACAACATCGAGCCGGCGACGAACACCACGATCGCGGTCTGGAAGATGACCCGGCGGCCGTACAGGTCGGAGATCTTCCCCCACAGCGGGGTGGAGGCGGTCGAGGTGAGCAGATACGCCGTCACCACCCACGACAGGCGGTCGAGGCCGCCGAGCTCGCTGGTGATGCGCGGCAGCGCCGTGCCGAGGACGCTCTGGTCCAGCGCGGCGAGGAACATGCCCGCCATCAGCCCGCCGAGCACCACGAGGATCTGCCGGTGGCTGAGGTAGGTCTGTGCGCCGTCGCCGGCGGAGGAGCCGGTGGCCGGCGCACGGTGCATGCGTCAACGGTAGGTCAGCGTCCCGACGGTCCGCCGCGAGATCCCGGAGAGGTGACCGCGGCCGCCTCTGCGGTGACAATGTGGCCGTGGAGACCTCGTGAGCGCGCTCGTGCTCGGCCCGGTGCTGCGCCACGTCGACGAGACCACCGCGACGGTGTGGGTGGAGCTGGCCGAGCGGGGAACCGTGACGCTGGTCGTCCATCCGGAGGACGGTCCGCCGGTACGCCGGGACACCCACACCTTCACGGTGCACGGCCACCACTACGCGGTGCTCGAGGTGGACGGCCTGGCGCCGGGGTCGACGTCGACGTACGACGTAATCGTCGGCGGCGGCTCCGTATGGCCGCCGGCCCGGTCGCCGTACCCGCCGAGCCGGATCCGCACCCTCGATCCCGCCGCGCCGCTGCGGCTGCTCTTCGGCTCCTGCCGCACCAGCGTGCCGCACGACGCCCAGGGCAACCGCGTGCACGGCATCGACGTGCTCCGCGCCTACGCGCTGCAGATGACCCGCACCGACCCGCGGCAGTGGCCGACGCTGGTGCTGTTCCTCGGTGACCAGGTGTACGCCGACGAGGCCTCGGAGAGGATGCGGGAGTTCATCGCAGCACGGCGCGACGTCACCGAGCCGCCGTACGACGAGCTGCGGGACTACGAGGAGTACGCGCACCTCTATCGGCTGTCATGGGCCGACCCGGCGAACCGCTGGCTGCTGTCGACGCTGCCGAGCGCGATGATCTTCGACGACCACGACATCCGCGACGACTGGAACACGTCGGCGGCGTGGCGCGACGCGATGAACCGCACCGGTTGGTGGCATGACCGCATCGTCGGCGGCCTGGCGTCGTACTGGGTCTACCAGCACCTGGGCAACCTGTCACCGGTCGAGCGGCGCGCGAGCGGCCTGGTCGCCGAGGTGCTGCGCGTCGGCCGCGACGGTGACGCCGGGGCGGTGCTGGATGCGTTCGCGGAACGGACGGACCGGGAACCGGAGCGCGGTCACTGGAGCTACGCCCGCGACCTCGGCGCGAGCCGGCTGGTCGTGCTCGACACCAGGTGTGGCCGGGTGCTCGACGAGCGGGACCGGCAGATGCTCGACGACCGCGAGATGCGATGGTTCGAGGACCAGGCGACCGGCGACGTCGACCATCTCGTGATCGCCTCCACGCTGCCGTTCCTGCTCCCGATGGGGCTGCACCACCTGGAGGCGTGGGACGAGGCGGTCACCGGCGGCGCCTGGGGGCGGCTGGCGGCACGGCTGGGGGAACGGCTGCGTCAGGGTGTCGACCTGGAGCACTGGGCGGCGTTCCAGCAGTCGTTCCAGCGGGTGGCCCGCACCGTGCTGTCGGTGGCCCGTGGGGAGCGGGGCCGGCCCCCGGCCACCGTGCTGTTCCTGTCCGGGGACGTGCACCACTCCTACCTCGCGGAGGTCCGCCGGGACGGGCGCGGCAGCACTCCGGTCGGGGAGTCGAGACTGCTGCAGGCGGTGTGCTCGCCGATCCGCAACCCGCTGCCGCGGTGGATCCGGTTCGCATCCGCCACGTCGGCGTACGGCCTGGCCTGGCCGATGGGGTTGCTGGTGGCGCGCTCGGCACGGGTTCCGGACCCGCCGTTTCGCTGGTCGCTGACCAACGGGCCGTGGTTCGACAACGCGATCGCCACGCTCGACCTCGACGGTCGGCGGGCCCGGCTGCGCTGGGACACCGCCGAGGCCGCGGACCGGTTGACCCCGCTCCAGTCCGCCACGCTGAGCTGAGCCGGATCGAGAACGGGCTGAGGGAGGCTGGGGCCTGGGCGCGGTAGCGTGCCGCGGTGAGCTCTGAGCCGAGGCCGCCGGTGGAGCACGAGGTCCCGACCGTCACGCTCGCCGACATCGAGGCGGCCCGCGCGGCGCAGCAGGGGCTCGTCATCCGCACGCCGATGGAGGACTCGCGCTGGCTGTCGGAGCGGGTCGGCGCCCCGGTCCTCCTCAAGTGCGAGAACCTGCAGCGGACGGGGTCGTTCAAGATCCGTGGCGCGATCACCCGGATGGCACGGCTGTCAGCGGCGGAGCGGGACGCGGGCGTCGTCGCGGCCAGCGCCGGAAACCATGCCCAGGGTGTCGCGCTCGCCGCGCAGCAGCTGGGGATCAAGGCGACCGTGTTCATGCCGATGGGGGCGTCGATCCCCAAGGAGAAGGCGACCCGCGGCTACGGCGCCCAGGTCCGGGTCGTCGGGCACTCCGTCGACGAGGCGCTGCTGAGCGCTCAGGAGTACGCCGCGCAGACCGGCGCGGTGCTGATCCACCCCTTCGACCACACCGACATCGTGGCCGGGCAGGGCACGTGCGGGTTGGAGATCCTCGAACAGTGCCCGGCGATGCGCACCGTGCTCGTCTCGCTCGGCGGCGGCGGGTTGCTCGCCGGCATCGCCACCGCGGTCAAGGCGGTCCGCCCGGACGTGCGCGTCGTCGGCGTGCAGGCCGAGCACGCGGCCGCCTACCCCGACTCGCTGGCCGCGGGTGCGCCGAAGCCGACCACGGACCTGGCCACGATGGCCGACGGGATCGCGGTCGGCTGTCCCGGCGCGGTGCCGTTCGCCGCGGTGCAGCGACACGTCGACGACGTCGTCACGGTGTCGGAGGAGGCGCTGTCCTCGGCCCTGCTGATGCTGCTCGAGCGGGCCAAGATGGTGGTCGAGCCGGCCGGCGCCGCGGGCGTCGCCGCCTTGCTCGACGACCCCGGCGGCTACGACGGCCCGGTCGTCGTGGTGCTCTCCGGCGGCAACATCGACCCGTTGCTGCTGATGGCCGTGATCCGGCACGGCATGGCGGCCGCCGGGCGGTACCTGTCGTTCCGGGTGCGCATCCCCGACCGGCCGGGGGCGCTGGCCAGCCTGCTCGGGCAGCTGGCGGAGGTGGAGGCCAACGTGCTCGACGTCGTGCACCAGCGCACCTCGGCTGCGCTGCACCTCGACGAGGTCGACGTCGCGGTGCAGGTGGAGACCCGGGGTCCGGAGCACTGCGACGCCGTGCTCGCGCACGTGCGCGGCGCGGGCTACCCGGTCACGTTCCCCTGACCCTGCAGCCGCGCCAGCCATCGCTCCCCGACGCGGCCGAACGGCTCGACGCCGCCGCGGACGGCGCCGAGCACTGCGGCGCAGCTCTGCTCGGCGAGGCCGGTGATGTGCGGCGGGTAGCGGTAGGCGCGCTGGTGGTCGCGGAACTCGTCCTCGTCGAGGACGGCGACCTCACCGTTGCGTCGCCGGACCACGTCGAGGTCGAGGTCCACCATGGTGACCTCGTTGCCCTGCCACTGCGGTGGGCTGGTGATGTCGACGTAGACGGCGTGGTCCCGACCGACCCGGCCGCTGGTCGGTGCGTTGAAGCTGGCGACGAAGGGCCGGCCGTGGGGGAGCAGGATGACGCAGTCGCACTCCCAGATGACGCTGAGGCCCGGGCGCGACATCGGTACGCCGGCCAGCCCGCCGACCCATACGCCGTGATCGTCCTCGCCGAGCCGACGCACCTCGAACTCCCAGTGGGCACGGTTGCCCCACTTGGTGAAGACCAGGCGGGTGAGCCCTGCGGCCATCCCCGGAACGTAACAGCACCACCGGGGTGCCGAGCTCTAGCCGGCGCACGCCGGCCCACGCCGCCGGCCCGCCCCGGTTGCGTGGCGGTGCTGCCGCGCGCGGTGTACCGAGCAGTGACACGCGACTGAGGGGGCGGCGGAGACTTGCCCGTGTCCGAGGACGGACGGGTTACCTAACCCTGCACGCCCGGGAACGGGACGGTGGCGGTCAGCCGGTGAACGGGACCGCGTCGACGACCTCGACCTCGAGCGTCGTGCCGTTGGGCGCCCGGTAGCTCGCCGTGTCTCCCTTGCGCTTGCCGATGATCGCGGCGCCGAGCGGCGACTGCGGGGAGTAGACGTCGAGCGTGACCGAGGAGTCGAAGTCGAGCAGCTCACGCGCACCGAGCAGGAACGTCTCGACGTCGTCGTCCCCGGCGAAGCGCACCGAGACCTTCATCCCGGCCTCCACGACACCGCGCTGCTTCGGCGTCTCGCCGACCTGCGCGCGCCGCAGCATGTCCTCGAGCTGCCGGATTCGCGCCTCCGCCTTGCCCTGCTCCTCCTTGGCCGCGTGGTAGGCGCCGTTCTCCCGCAGGTCTCCTTCGTCCCGGGCGGCACCGATGCGGGCGGACAGCTCCGCCCGGGCGGGACCCCGCAGATGCTCCAGCTCCGCCGTCAGCTTGTCGTACGCCTCCTGGGTCAGCCAGATCACGTGCTCGTCGGTCGACTGCGTCACCGCTCCTGCTCCTCGGTCGATGGGTCGCGGGCACAGCGCGGTGCTGCTCCCGGGCCTGGGGAAAGAACGAGCCTACCGGTTCCCCTACCGGGTCTGGGCGGTGCAACGGTCGAGCACCACGGCGGTGGCCAGCCGTTCGGTCGGGATGTCACGGGTCAGCGTGAGCCGCCGCCGCGGCCCGCTCGGCACCCGCACCACCACCTCGCCGACGACGCCGTGGTCGCTGGCCTGGGCCTGCAGCAGGCAGCTGACGGCCAGCCCGGGCCGACGCTCGACCTGGATCGTCGCCGTGACCGTGCGTGCGTCCACGACCTGGAACGACGTGGGCCGTGCGGCGACATCGGGGCGGGCGTGGTACAGCGCCGCCCACAGCAGCCATGCCCCGCCGGCGACGGCCAGCAGAACCACGGTGAGGATCGTCGCCGAGCGCACCCACGGACGCGGGGCGCCGTAGCGCTCCACGGGACGTCTGACCGTCACGGCGGCCCCACCAGCAGGGTCGACGGCGGGTTGGAGTCGCACGGCTGCGTATCCATCGGTCACCATTGTCCCTGCGGTCGGTGTACGTGCACCGGACGGCACCAGACGAAGCGAGGCAGTGTGGGCGAACGACTGCGGCTGATGCACGTGCACGCGCACCCCGACGACGAGTCGAGCAAGGGTGCGGCGAGCACGGCAAAGTACGTCGCGGAGGGCGTGGACGTGCACGTGGTGACGTGCACGGGCGGGGAGCGCGGCTCGATCCTGAACCCGAACATGGACCGGCCCGACATCCTCGCGAACCTCCCCGATATCCGCCGCCAGGAGATGGACCGCGCCCGGGAGATCCTCGGTGTCCGTCAGGACTGGCTCGGCTTCGTCGACTCCGGCTGGCCCGAGGGCGACCCGCCGCCGCCGCTGGCCGACGGCTGCTTCGCGCGGGTGCCGCTGGAGGAGGCGGCCGAGCCCCTGGTGCGGCTGATGCGCCATTTTCGCCCGCACGTCGTCACGACGTACGACGAGCACGGCGGCTACCCGCACCCCGACCACGTCCGCTGCCACGAGGTGACGATCGCCGCGTGGGAGGCGGCGCCGGACCCCGGCCGGTATCCCGGCGCCGGCCCGCCTTGGCAGCCGCTGAAGCTGTACTACCACCACTCCTTCCACCGCCAGCGCACGCAGGCGTTGCACGACGAGATGCTGCGGCGCGGCCTGGAGTCGCCGTACGCCGAGCGGCTGGCCGAGTGGAAGCCGGACCCCGAGCACGCCGCCCGGATCACCACCCGGGTGCCGTGCGCGGAGTTCTTCCCCGTACGCGACCAGGCGCTGCTCGCGCACGCCACCCAGATCGACCCCGAGGGTCCGTGGTTCGCGGTGCCGCTGCCGGTGCACCAGGCGGCGTGGCCCACCGAGGACTACGAGCTGGTGCGTTCGCTGGTCGACGTGGTCCTGCCCGAGGACGACCTGTTCGCCGGCATCCGCGACCCCGACGCTGGCACGGCGGTCGCGCGTGCGGCGGTGCATCGATGACGGCGCTCACCGCGGTCGTGTCCTTGTGGAACATACCCGCCCAACCTTCTCCCTCGGTCGACGCGGACCAGGTCGGGGCGGGCACCGTCGGCTTCCTCGTCATCGCGGGGATCGCGGTGATGACGTACCTGCTGTGGCGCAGCATGAACAAGCAGCTGCGCAAGGTCGACTTCGAGCCGCCGGAGTCCGGCGAGCGGCCGGTGACCGACCAGCCGGTCATGGATCCGCGGGTGACCGACCTACCGGAGGACGACGTGCCGGCTCCCGACGAACCGCACGACCGGCGTGAGGACGACCCGACCTGACGGCGAACCGGTCAGTTCCGCCACGACGCCGAGTCTCTTCGCAGGTACGGAGCGGGCTGGAACCAGACGGGAAGGGGCCACCGATGACGAGCACGACGCGCCACGCCAGGACGAGGACCGCAGGTTGGACAAGCGGTTCAGTTCTTCGGGACCCGAGGCCTGGTCAAGGTCCGCGGGACCGTCGACGGCCACCCGTTCCGAAGCTCGTTCATGGCGCTGGGTGACGGGACCCACAAGCTCCCGGTGAAGACGGGGATTCGCCGGGCCATCGGCAAGGAGCCGGGTGACCGTCACCGTCCACCTCGACGAACGCCTCAGCTGATCTCCGCCGCTCCAGGAGCGGACGCCGGGGCGGGTCGACGTACCGTGGCGGGATGAACCGTCTGGGGTCGGCCACCTCGCCCTACCTGCTGCAGCACAAGGACAACCCGGTGGACTGGTGGGAGTGGGGCCCGGAGGCCTTCGCCGAGGCGCGCCGCCGGGACGTGCCGGTGCTGCTCAGCGTCGGGTACGCCGCCTGCCACTGGTGCCACGTGATGGCGCACGAGTCGTTCGAGGACGCCGATACCGCGGCGTACATGAACGCCCACTTCGTCAACGTCAAGGTCGACCGGGAGGAGCGGCCCGACGTCGACGCGGTGTACATGCAGGCGACCACGGCGATGACCGGCCACGGTGGCTGGCCGATGACGTGCGTGCTCACCACCGACGGAGCACCGTTCTTCTGCGGCACCTACTTTCCGGACCGGCCCCGCCACGGCAGCCCGTCGTTCCGGCAGGTGCTGGAGGCGCTGGTCGCCGCGTGGCGCGACCGGCGGGAGCAGATCGTCAAGGTGGGCGCCGACGTGGTTGCGCACCTCAACGCCGAGCGGACCTCGACGGCGGCGGGCCCGCCGGCCGCCGAGGAGCTGGCACGTGCGGTCGCGCTCCTGGAGCG
>JALYMZ010000317.1 GCA_030773435.1 Actinomycetota bacterium
CCTCCTCGCTCAGGCGACCACCGCCGCGAGAGCCCGCAAGGCCACGGGCAAGGACGGCGTGTCGCACGCCACTGCACCGGTCAACAGCACCGGTGCAACTCCGGGCTGGTCCTGCCTCGACGTCTCGGCCGGCAAGCTCGATCAGCGGTGCGCTCCCGGCACGGCCTGCGCCTGAGCTTCGGTTCCAGTCCGGGTGACGGACCCTGCCTGTGGCTCGCCGAAGGTGCCGGCCAGGGTCAGCCCGGGGCGCAGGTGACGAGCAGCCGACTTGCGGCTATGAGCGGACGTGTGACGTCGCCGCATTCCCTAGTCACAGCCCGCGGCACACGACGTGAACGACGTGGAGGCACCGCCGGTCTTGAGAGACGGCCGCCGGGCGCACGCGAGTGCTGGAAGCGTGGATACGGCAAAGCGTCCTCGTTCCGAGCGATCATGCGTCAGACTGCTCGGGTGCTTACCAACAGCGAGGGGACAATCCAGGACGTCCCCACCCAACGTTCCTGCCGTGAGGTCTTGGATCTGCCCGACCCAGCAGACGTCGGCGCAGATGCCCCGCGCTACAACAAGATCGTGCAGGCGCTCAGGGCGACGACCATGGCCGCAATCGCCGCCGGGCGCCCAAACCCGAACGTGCTGCTCGATCCTGCTGTCTCGCCGCGCACGCCAGCCTGGATGGCGCTGCGCAAGCACGCGATTGCTCTGCACCCGCTTTACAGCGCACCGCACATGGAGACGTGGGGAGCCGGCCTCACGGTCGAAGAACTTGATGAACCGCTGGTCCCCGGCGGAGGCAATCCTTTCGATCTGCTGGCTCTACACATCGGGCCTCACAGAGCAGTGCGGGTTCGTGATCGGTACGCGGCACTGCTGTCGCAGCCGTACGACCAAGACAGCCGCATGTCGGTCGGGTACATGCTCGACGCCCGAGCGATTCGCTGGCGCGCACAGGCTGCTACCTTGCTCGCCAGGGAGGTCGCCCGCACCTGGAGCGGCCCCGAGTCGCTGACCCTGATCAGCCTTGCCTGCGGCGCAGCCGGGCCGGTCGCCCAGCTTGCAGACGGACTGGCCGCCGACGGACACGAGCTCGAAGAGTTGCACCTCGTCGACCGGGATCCGGTCGCACTGGCGGCTGGCAGGGCGATCGCGCGGCAGCACGTCGACTCGGACAAGGTCCGCGTGACGTTGTTGGACCTGGTCGACATCACAGACGGCACCGCTACGGAGCTTGAGCCCCACCTGGGCCGTCAGCGGGCGCATGTGGTGGACATCCTCGGGCTTTTCGAGTACCTGCCCGACAACACTGCCGTCGACCTCTTACGGCAGGCACGTGAACTCGTCCGTGCCGAAGGTGTCGTCCTTCTGGCGAACATGCTCGACGACCGGCCGCAGCAGGACTTCTTCGAACATGTCGTCCAGTGGCCGGCCCTTGTGCAGCGGAGCGTCGATGATTTGGACCGCCTCCTGACCGAGGCGGGTTTCGATCTTCTGCGGGCGAAGACGGTCACAGCGAGCCGAGATGAGGCTGTCTACGCCGTCTGTGCCGCTCGGCCTTGAGCCCCACCACGGTTGCGCGCGCGCTGCTGGACAGTGTCCGCACTCACCGGACCCCTGCTTGTGCTGGTGGCGGTGCTTGCGGAGCTGGTGACCGGCCGGGCCGCACGGCTGCGTCTAGCGCACGTCGAACTATCGAGCCCGCGCGGAAGCTTCGCGCCAACGGTCCTCGCAGGGACGCCGTGTTGCGGGAAGACCGGGTCGCGTATACTTCTGCTACCGCCCTTCCGCCAGTTGCTGAAGTCTGGTCATCGGCACGAGAGGAGACTCGTCGTGGCTTCTCCGACGGCGGCTCCGCAAGTCAAGGACCAGTCTCGATAGCACCAGTCACGCGCTGCCAGGCTGATCGAGCGACACCGTTCTTCAAGAACCGGCCCAACGCCTCGAAGTGCGCGTTCAACGGGCGTTGTCGGAGCAGTACCGGATGTACGAGTTGATTGCGGACGGCGCAAAGCGCAGATGTCGTCCGAGTCTGACGGCCGTGATCTCCTGCCGTTGCACTCGTTCGTACACCCAACGCTTCGGCACGTTGAGATGGGCGGCCACCTCGTCCACGGACAGGAGCGGGCCATCGGTCAGTGATGCACGCCCTGCATCACCTC
>JALYMZ010000318.1 GCA_030773435.1 Actinomycetota bacterium
GGCCCCGACTCTGCCGTCCCCGTCGAAGGTGAGCCTCGGTGTCCTCCGTGCTCGACATGTGGCCGTTCCTCGTCGACGGCTTCGCGATCACGCTGAAGCTGTTGGTCGCCTCGGCACTGATCACGACGCTGCTCGGCACAGTGCTGGCGGCGATGCGGGTGTCGCCGGTGGTGCCCTTCCGAGCGTTCGGCACCGCCTACGTCACGGTGTTCCGCAACACGCCGCTCGTGGTGCTGTTCATCCTCGTCGTAGAGGGCTTTCCGCCGATCGGCGTCACGCCGAGCATCCCGTGGCTGGGGATGAACGACTTCCAGACCCTCGCCGTCCTCGCACTGTCCACCTACACTGCGGCGTTCGTGTGTGAGGCGTTGCGGGCCGGCATCAACACCGTCGACGCCGGCCAGGCCGAGGCCGCCCGGACGGTCGGCATGACCTTCGGCCAGTCGCTGCGCATGATCGTGCTGCCGCAGGCGTTCCGGGCGGTCATCCCGCCGCTGGCCAGTGTCTACATCGCCCTGACGAAAAACACCTCGGTCGCCGCGGTCTTCGGCGTGACCGAGGCGACGTACCAGCTGCGCCGCATGATCGAGCAGACCATCGCGACGGCCACGGTGGCCTTTCTCGGCATCGCGGCCGGCTACGTGCTCATCGTCTGGGTGATCGCGGGGACGTCGGCGTTCCTGGAGCGGCAGGTGTCCGCGGCCCGATGACCACCTCCGTGCTCTACGACCTCCCCGGTCCCCGCGCGACCCGCCGGCACCGGCTGTACGGCGTCGTCGGTGGCCTCGCCCTGCTGGCGCTGCTCGCTGCCGTGGGCTGGCGCCTGTGGTCGGCCGACCAGATCACCCCGCAACGCTGGGAGTTCCTCACCAACTCCGCGATCGTCGGTGGTCTCGCCGAGGGGCTGCTGCAGACGCTGTCCGCGGCTGCGGTGGCCATCGTGCTGGCCATCGCCTTCGGGGCCCTCTTCGCGACGGGGCGGCTGTCCGACCACGCCTGGGTGCGGTGGCCGGCCATCGCGGTGATCGAGTTCTTCCGCGCCGTGCCGGTCCTGCTGCTGATCCTGTTCCTTTTCTTCCAGTTCGGTGGGTTCTTGTCGACGTACTGGAGCCTGGTGCTGGCGCTGATGCTCTACAACGGCTCGGTGCTGGCCGAGATCTTCCGCGCCGGCATCCTGGCGGTGCCCAAGGGGCAGCGGGAGGCGGCGTACGCGCTCGGCATGCGCAAGGGCCAGGTGTTGCGGCTGATCCAGGCACCGCAGGCGGTCAGCACCATGCTGCCCGCCATCATCAGCCAGTGCGTGATCGCGTTGAAGGACACTGCGCTCGGCTACGCGATCGGCGCGCCGCAGATCACCCGGATCGGGCAGAACATCTTCACCTCGATCCAGTACAACAACCCCATCGCGGTCGCGCTGGTGCTGCTGGCGATCTTCGTGGTGATCAACTACGGCCTGTCCCGCCTGGCCCGCTGGCTGGAGGCGCGGATGCGCCGCGCCGGCAAGCAGGTGGTGCACACCCGGGAGACCGAGGCCTCCGGCGCGCTCGACCCGGTCTGACCCCGACAGAGCAGCGGCTCAGCGTGCGGTCTCGGTCGCCCGCGACTCCCGGATCACCGTGATGCGGATCTGGCCGGGATAGGTCAGCTCCTCCTCGACCTGCTTGGCGATGTCACGGGCCAGCACCTGCGCCTGGATGTCGTCGACCACGTCGGGCAGCACCATGACGCGGACGTCGCGACCGGCCTGCATCGCGAAGACCTTCTCGACGCCGTCGTGCTCCTTGGCGATCTCCTCCAGCCGCTCCAGGCGGCGTACGTAGGCCTCCAGCGACTCCCGCCGGGCCCCGGGGCGGCCCCCGCTGATCGCGTCGGCGGCCTGGGTCAGGATCGCCTCGACCGTGCGCGGCTCCACCTCGTTGTGGTGCGCCTCGATCGCGTGCACCACGTCGTCGGACTCGCCGAGCCGGCGGGCCAGCTCGGCGCCGACGATGGCGTGCGACCCCTCTGCCTCGTGCGTCAGCGCCTTGCCGACGTCGTGCAGCAGCGCGGCGCGCTTGCACAGCGCGGTGTCCAGCCCCAGCTCGGCGGCCATCATGCCGGCTGCGTGCGCTGACTCGATGAGGTGCTTGAGCACGTTCTGCCCGTACGACGTGCGGTAGCGCAGCTGGCCGAGGGTATGGACCAGGTCCGGGTGCATGTCGGTGATCCCGGTCTCGACCAGCGCGTCCTCGCCGGCACGCTGGCACACGGCGTCCACCTCGCTGCGGGTCCGCTCGTACGCCTCCTCGATCCGGCTGGGGTGGATGCGTCCGTCGGCGACGAGCGCCTCCAGTGCCAGGCGACCCACCTCCCGGCGCACCGGGTCGAAGCAGGACAGCAGGACCGCCTCCGGGGTGTCGTCGATGATGAGGTTGACGCCGGTGGTCTGCTCGAAGGCGCGGATGTTGCGCCCCTCGCGCCCGATGATGCGGCCCTTCATGTCGTCGCCGGGCAGGTGCACCACCGACACCACCGACTCGGTGGTCTGCTCCGACGCCAGCCGCTGGATCACCGTGGTGAGGATGTGGCGGGCCCGGAACTCGCCCTCCTCCTGCGCCTCCCGCTCGATCGCCCGCACGGTGATCGCCGCCTGCCGCTTGGCGTCGTTCTCGACGGCCGCGACCAGCTCCGCCTTGGCGTCCTCGGCGCTGAGCCCAGCCGCGCGCTCGAGGACGCCACGCCGCTCGGCTTCGAGGTCGAGCAGCTCCGCGCGGCGCCGGTCCAGCTCGTCCTCGAGCTGGACGAGGTCCTCGGTGCGCTCCTCCAGCTGCCGGGTCTCGGCGTCGAGGCGTTCCTCCCGCTCGGCGAGCCGCTGCTCCCGCCGCTCCAGGTCGACACGCTGGCCCCGCACGTCGTCTCGCTGGGCGCGCAGCTCCAGCTCGGCGTCCGCCTTGGCCGCCTGCGCCCGCTCGACGTGCGTGGCCGCCCGCCGGCGTACGTCGTCCGCCTCCACCGTCGCCTGACGCCGGACCTCCGCGGCCTCCTGCTCGGCGCGTTCCCGCAGGGCCACGGCGTCGCGGCGTGCCGCCGCGAGCTCCTCCTCACCCGCCGCCATGACCGCCGCGGACGCGGGCATGGAGGACGGCTGGGTCCGCCGCAGCACCGTCACCAGGACCGCGGTCACTCCGATCGCCACCAGAGCGAGCAGACCCACGAGCAGCCAGATGAGCGAGACGTCGAACATGGCGCCATCCCTTCGTCGGCTGCGCGCCGGGT
>JALYMZ010000319.1 GCA_030773435.1 Actinomycetota bacterium
GCCGCGGGGCGGCTCGACGTACTCGCGCAGCCGCGCGGCGACGACGCGAGAGAGCGGGCGACCACGGTCCACGGAACCGTGGAAAACGGTGGTCCCGATGCCCACCTCGACCACCATCTTCCACGGAACCCGGGAAAACGGTGGTTGGCGGCGCCGGCGCACCACCGCACCGGCGGCGCACCGCTCACAGACCCGGCGCGCCCCACACCGCGAGCCACCGCGACAGTTCCGGCTCGATCCTGAGGTCGCCCGCGAGCGTGCCGCGAACCTGCAGCTCCAGCGCGTTGTCCCGCTGCTGACCACCCCCGACCGCCCGTCGCGGCCCAGCGGCCGGCGCGAACGGGTAGAACGTGCCCTGCTTGTAGAGATAGACCAGCCCCAGCCGGCGGCCGTCGGCGTGCGAGAACACCACCAGCGAGCACAGCAGCGACGGCCCAAACCCGGCGTCCTCCAGCGCCCGGTTGACCGCGTGCAGGTCGGTCACCAGCGCGGGCAGGTCGTCGGGGTCCTGCCGGCACACCAGCCAGGTGAACCCGTACTCGTCGGCGACCCGCTCGACCGCCGGCCCGCCGTCGGCGTCGAGCAGGCGCTGCACGTCCTGCTCGATCCCGGCGAACGCCGCACCCTCCGAGGCCCGGTAGCACACCGACCCGACTCCGGTGGGCGTGAACCCGCTTCCGACCTGGAGCGTCAACGCCGCCGACGGCAGCGCGAACAGCGCGTCGAGGTCGGGCTTGGTCGGCGTACGACGACCGAACAGCGCGTCGAGGAATCCCATGCGGCAGTCCCCGGCTCAGAACGGGCGCCCCAGCTCGGCCGCGACACGGGCCAGCTGGTCGAGCCGCTGCTCCAGCGGCGGATGGGTCGCGAGCAGCGAGTTGAGGTTGACGCCCTTGATCGCGGGGGCGAAGAAGAACGCGTTCAGCGGCTCGGCCTGGCGCAGGTCCCGGCTGGGGATGCGGGCCATGTCGCCGGAGATCTTGGTGAGCGCCGAAGCGAGCGCCGACGGCCTCCCGGTGAGGAAGGCGCCGGACCGGTCCGCGCAGAGCTCGCGGTAGCGCGACAGCATCCGAGTCAGCAGGAACGACACCGCGGCGACGACCATGCTGACCAGCCAGATCACCAGGAACGGCACCGCGCCCTGGCTGCGGCGGCCTCCGCCGAGGTACAGCCCCCAGCGGGTGATGAGCCCCGCCAGCACACCGAGGAAGGACGCCACCGTCATCACGGTGACGTCTCGGTGTGCGACGTGCGACAGCTCGTGCGACAGCACCCCCTCGAGCTCCTCGGCGTTGAGGCGGCGCAGGATCCCGGTGGTGACGCAGACCGAGGAGTGCCGCGGCGTGCGGCCGGTGGCGAACGCGTTCGGCATGTCGGTGTGGGCGATGTGCACGCGCGGCTTCGGCATGTCCGCCAGCGCGCACAGCCGGTCGATCATGCCATGCAGCTCCGGCGCCTGCTGAGGGGTGACCTCGCGTGCCCGCATCGACGCCAGCGCGAGCTTCTCGGAGAAGTACCACTGCGCCAGCGCTATCCCCGCGGCGAGCAGGATCACCACGACCGCCGAGGTGCCGTTGGCGATGAGCAGCGCCATGAAGGCGAGGTAGAGCGCGGCGAGGGTCACCATCACCAGCGTCATGCGGGCGGTGAGCCCGCTGTCCTTGATGAACCGGGTAGCCACCGACGTCAACCCGGAATCAGGCCGTCGCCGGACAGCAGGTCGCGCACCTCGGCGAGGGTCGCGTCCACCGGCGGCAGCACCAGATCGGAATGCACCAGTCGGTCGAGGTCCACCGGGCTGCCGGCCTCGCGCACCGCGTCCAGCAGCGCGGTCAACGACGTACGGAACGACTCCTCGTCGCCGGCCTCCACGGCCTGCTCGACCTTCTCGTCCAGCGGGTTGAGCCCGTCCACCCGCTCGTCGGCGATCTCCCACTGACCCTCGCCGAGGATGCGCACGATCACGGCTGCTCCTCCCGCCGCGGCTCGCTCTGCGGCGCCGTGGTTTCACCCGGACCACCCTGCGCGCCGAGTTCCTTGGGTGCCTCCCCGCCACCGAGCTGAGCCTTCATGGCGGCCAGTTCGCGGTCGACGTCGGAGGACGACGACATCTGGTCGAGCTCGAGCGCGATGTCGTCCTGCGGGCCGCCGGCGGTGACGTCGTCGAGTGCGCCGGACGCCAGCAGCTCGTCCATGGCGCCGGCACGGGCTTGCATCTGCGCGGTCTTGTCCTCGGCGCGCTGCATCGCCAGCCCGACGTCGCCCATCTCCTCAGAGATGCCGGAGAACGCCTCCCCGATCCGGGTCTGCGCCTCCGCGGCGGTGTACGTCGCCTTCATGGTCTCCTTCCTGGTGCGGAAGGCCTCGATCTTGGCCTGCAGGCGCTGCGAGGCCAGCGTCAGCTTCTCCTCCTCCGCCTGCAGGCTGGCGTGCTGCTGCTGCAGGGACTCGACCTGCTGCTGCAGCCCCGACCGGCGGGTCAGCGCCTCGCGGGCCAGGTCCTCCCGGCCCACCGACAGGGCCTTCTGCGCCTGGTCGTGCAGCTTGGTGGACTGCTGCTGCAGCTGGCCCAGCTGCAGCTCGAGCCGCTTGCGGCTGGTGGCGACGTCCGCGACGCCACGGCGTACCTTGTGCAGCATCTCCAGCTGCCGCTGGTAGCTGTAGTCGAGCGTCTCGCGCGGGTCCTCGGCTTGGTCGAGAGCCCGGTTGGCCTTGGACCGGAAGATCAGGCTCATGCGCCTCATGATGCTCATGGCAGAGGAAGACGCCCCCTTGTCTGCTCGCGCGGCGGTGGGCTCCACCTTAGTCCGGCCCCTGTCGCCGTGCGAGGCCGTCGTCGCCGCGGCCGACCGTGGCAGCCGCAGTACCCTGAGCGTGTTCGTGCCGCCCCCACAGAAGGCGCCTGGTTCGTGTTCCGACGTCGTACGACGCAGAGCCCCGACGCCGAGACCGTCGACGCCTCCCCTCCTGCCCCGTCGGGCAAGGGACGCCCGACACCACGACGCAGCGACGCGGAGGCGGCGCGCCGGCGGCGACTGGCACCCCCGAAGGACCGGCGGGAGGCCGCCGCGCGGCGGCGCGAGCAGTTGCGGAC
>JALYMZ010000320.1 GCA_030773435.1 Actinomycetota bacterium
GGGCGAGCACGACCACGTCGCCGCGGTCCGCGAGCGCCTGGACGACCCGGATAGCGACGTACGACGGGCCGCCGCGCGCGCCCTGGCGCGGCTGGGCGAGCGGCTCGACCTGGACCTGAGCCGCCTCGAGAACTCCTAGGCTGGGGCGTCATGAGCGACATGACGTATCGCCAACTGGGAGAATCGGGTCTGACCGTGAGCACAGTCGGCCTGGGCTGCAACGCGTTCGGCGCCCGGATCGACGCCGAGCAGACGACCGTGGTCGTGCGCGCCGCGCTCGATGCCGGGGTGACGCTGTTCGACACCGCCGACACCTACGGCGGCCGACCGGGGGAGAGCGAGGAGCTGCTCGGGGCCGCGCTGGGCCGCCGGCGTGAGGACGTCGTACTCGCGACCAAGTTCGGCATGGATATGCGCGGCGCGAACGGGCCGGACTGGGGAGTGCGCGGCTCGCGGCGGTACATCCGCAAGGCGGTGGAGGCGAGCCTGCGCCGGCTCGGCACCGACTGGATCGATCTGTATCAGATGCACCAGCCGGACCCGGCGACGCCACTGGAGGAGACGCTGGCGGCGCTGGACGAGCTCGTCGGGGAGGGGACGGTGCGCTACGTCGGCAGCTCCAACTTCGCCGCCTGGCAGGTCGTCGACGCCGACTGGACCGCGCGCAGCGGCGGGCTGCAGCGCTTCATCAGCGCCCAGAACAAGTACTCGCTGTACGACCGGGCCGCCGAGGCGGAGCTGGTTCCCGCGTGCCTGGCGCTGGGGGTGGGGATCCTGCCGTTCTTCCCGCTGGAGTTCGGACTGCTGACCGGCAAATACCGGCGCGGTGAGGCGGCACCCGAGGGCAGCCGGCTGGCTGACCCCGGGCAGGCGAAGCGCCTCGCCGAGGCCGACTTCGACCGGATCGAGGCGCTCGAGCGGTACGCCGCCGACCGCGGCCTGACCATGCTGCAGGTCGCGGTCGGCGGCCTGGCCGCGCAGCCGGCAGTCTCCTCGGTGATCGCCGGCGCCACCAAGCCGGAGCAGGTCGTGGCCAACGTCGACGCCGCGGCCTGGCAGCCCGACGAGTCCGACGTGGCGGCGCTGGTCGCGCTCGGAGCTCCGAGCTGAGGCTCAGCCGGTCGGCGCGGCCGGGGCGGGGGTGACCCTGGAGTCAGGGCCGGGGTAGACCAGGCTCTGGTGCCCGTCGTCGGTCCAGCGGACCAGGAACGGCGGGCCGCCGTCCTCGCCGTGCACCTCGACGATCTCGCCCTCGCGCCGCTGTACACCGACCTTGCCGCCCTCGACCAGCAGGTGGTCGCCTACCTGTGCGTGCACTGGACCTCCTCCCACACGGTGTTCCGTCGTTCAGGTACCCAGCCTGCTCCGTCGGATCACACGACACAACCGGGGTGGCTGTCGAAGACCCGATCCTCGGGCGCTCCGGCGGCCCGGATGCCGTCGTTGCACGCCGAGCGACCGCGGGCGGGGAAAATTTGGGCGAAATCTGGTCCGGTGCCGAGCAACGGGGGTCCTACGGCGAGCAACGTCAGGAGTCGGGCCCAGCGACGGGGCAGCGGTGCTCAGCGCAGGCCCTTGGGGGTCAGCCGCACGGTCACGGTGTCGCCGGCGCCGAGCCCCTCGGCCTTGCGGACCTGGTCCTTCAGCGGGACGACGTACCGCCCATCCTTCGGCCACAGCGATGTCTCCCATGTGGTGCGGCCGATGCGCACGCGCACGGGGATCATTCCCCAGCCGTATGTCACGGCTGTGGACACGGCCTGCAGGTCCAGGCTCTCGCCGTCCGGCACGGTGACGAAGTAGTACGGCGCCGGGCCTCGCCACTCCCAGATCTCGCCGCTGAAGTGCACGTCCATGCGGTCATCCTCGCTTGCTCACTGGCATGGCCGTGCGCAGCGGCGCGGCATATCCGTGGGGGAGGCGCTGTCTGAGCTCGCCATGATCGGCTACGAAGCCGAGGTGGCGAAGGCGTCCCAACCATCCGGATTCCCGATCCTTCCCCGTGTCGACGGTCATGTCATCACCGTCGAGATGGTCGACGACGCGCTCGATGATGGATGAGGCGAGGCTCGCGGTTCCAGACGTGAACGTCCTCGTCGCGCTCACTAATCCGTCCCACGTGTTCCATCACGAGGCCCACCGGTGGTTGGCCGCCGTCGAGCGTTACGCTACGACGCCGGTGACGGAGAGCGGACTGTTGCGCGTGCTTCTGAACCGAGCCGTCACGGGGCAGGAGGTGACGCGGGAGCAGGCGCTGGCCGTGCTCGCGGGCATTCGAGCCGATTCGCGGGCCCGGTTCCTCGTCGATGACTCGAGTTTGGCTGACGCGCACGTGGACACGACTGGCCTCGCCGGTCACAAGCAAGTCGCCGACTGGCACCTGCTCAACCTGGCCGCACGCCACGACGGCGTGCTCGTCACATTCGACCGCAGCATGGCGCGGGCGGTGCTGCCCGCCGATGCCGAGAGGGTCGTGACGCTCGGCTGAGGGGACTTCCACCTGAGGCGCACCGTGCGCGGGAGGGCATACCGTCTCGGTATGACGGCTCAGATCGCTGTGCGCCTGCCGGAAGAGCTCGTGGAGTACGTCGACCGGCTGGTGTGCGGGAGCAGGCTCGCGCGCGGCGGTCGTCGTACGGGCACTTACCTCTACCAGCAGCAAACTGCGCGGCGAGCAGGACGCGCGGATCCTGCCCGAGCAGGTCGCGGCAACGTCGAGGCCGGGGTCTGGGAACCCCACGACGACGACCGTGCGGCACTGGCCGCGCTGGCCTGATCCGCTGCGGCCTTGCTGGCGTACCGCGGTGCGCGTGCTGGGGCTTGCGGTCCTCTACCTGTGGGCGTCCCTGACCGGCACGGACGCCCGCTCACGCCTGGTGGCGTGGGACGCCCAGTGGTATCGGGGATCGCCGAGGAGGGCCCGCAGCGGGTGCCGGCGGGGAGGGTGGCCCCCCGCCGGCTCCACGTTAATCAGAAGGTGCGCCCGCGGTCGTCGCCGGGAGTGTCCGGGGAGATGTCGACGTTCGCTTCCCGGTCGTCCGCGGGGTCGACGGTCACCTCACGGTCGACCACGGAGTCGGCGGCGTAGTCCTCGCTGGCCGTGGGGTACACGGTGGCCGCCTCGCCGGTGGTAGGCGTCGCTGTGACGTTCGTGGTCGTCGTCTCGACCTCAACGTCGGGGGAGTCGGTCTGCGATTTCTTAGCCGCTGCACCAGCTGCTGCCACGCCGGCGGCCGCGGCTGCGACGCCAGCGGCGGCGGCCTTGGCGGAGATCCCCGCCTTGCCGCTGTCGCCCTCGGAGTGCTGCGCCGCCTCGAGGCCCGGCGTCCCCACGCCGGCGCCCTCGTTGACGGAGCCGGTCCAAGCGCCCGTCTCGCGACCGCGGCTCTCGATGAACTGTTTGAACTTCTCCAGGTCAGCCTCAGCCTGCCGCTCCACGATGTTGAGCCGATCGCCGGCCTTCTCCACGAGCCCCTCGGGCTCGTACTCAAGGGACAGTCGGATCGACGTCTCCACCGACCCGACGGCGTCGAAGTACACCGCGCCGGCGTTCGTCGCGCCCTCGGTCGCCGCCCACGCGATCTTCTGGTTCGGCACCTGCTCAAGGATCGAGGCGTTCCATTCCCGCTTCACGCCGGCGATCTCGGCGACCCAGTGGATCGTCGTGTCGTCGAGCTGGGTGACCTCCTGCACGCCGCCCATGAACTTGGGAAACTCCTCGAACTGCGTCCACTGGTTGTAGACCGCGGCTACCGGCACGTTCACCCGGATGGACTTCTCGACCTTCGTAGTCATGGCCAATCCCTTCATCTTGCGGGCGCCGAGGCGTCCGCTCTCGATACGGCGTCTTCCCGTCTGCTACCCGGAGGCCGGGTCTCGCAATCGGGGCCCAGGAGACGACGGCCTACCGCTGCGAGTCAGTCGTGTGGATGCGCCAGCAGGACTGAGCGTGCGAGTGCTTCGACGGTGACGACGCCTCGCCACTTCGACGACCAGATGGGAGCCGTCGTCGCGGAGTTGATGAGCGGCAATGACGCCCCTCTTCTCGGTCGTCGGACCTACGAGGAGTTCCCCGCTACTGGCCCAACGCCGACCCGCGACCCGATGACCGCGGTCATGAAACGGCACCCGCAAGTAAGTCGTGGCGGCGCGAGCGCGCGAGGGCAGCGGCGCAACACGCTGACCAAGGCGACGTGGGAGACTTCTTCGGTGATCACCGGCGACGCGGCCGCCGAGGTGGCCAAGCTCAAGGCCGGCACCCGTCTCGGTACGACGGGCAGCGCCACCCAGTGCGCTGGCTTCTTGACAGACCTGGGTCGACGAGCTGCACCTGCTCGTGCACCCGAATCTCATGGGCCACGGCAAGAAGTTCTTTGCCGACGGCGCCAGTGTGCCGCTGAAGCTGATGTCGTCGACCCCCGTCCGCGCCGGACTGACCGAGGCCCTCGCGCAGGCCGGGTCGACGTGACGATTCTCGACTTCGCCGAGCAGGCCCTCACCAGCGGCCAAGACAGCGCGGCGGCCGTGTACGTCGAGCTGCGCCACAAGAACCAGACCCGCTGGGGCGTCGGCATCGACACCAGCGTCCTCACCGCCTCCATCCAGGCCGTGATCAGCGCCGTCAACCGCGCTCGGACCTGCAATGGTTAGCCGGCTACGCCACATCCCGGGCATCGGCGTCAACGTGATGGGGAACCGTGCTAACGCCCAGGCAGATCCGTCGATGCTGCGGCTGGAGAACCTCGACACCGACCTGCGCCCGCCGGCCGTCGCCCTCGAACGCACCCGGCTGGCGGTCGATGAGGACGAGGCGAACAGTTACCTGCCGTTCGAGGGTCACCACGACCTCCGCGTCGCGGCCGCGGCGCACGTCAGCCGGGTCAGCGGACGTGCCTACGACCCTGACCGGGAATGCGTCGGCGTCGCCGGTGGACTCAACGGCGTGCTGAACGCGCTGCTGGCCGTCACCGAACCGGGCGATGAGGTCGTGCTGTCTGACCCGATCTACGCCGGCTTGGTCAACCGCATCCGCCTTGCTGGTGCGGTACCGGTCCACGTCCCGGCAAAGCCCACGGCTCAGGGATGGCGTACCGACCCCGAGCAGCTCGCCGCGGCCGTGGGTCCCCGCACCGCCGCAGTCTTGCTGATGGGGCCGGCGATGCCCACCGGGGCAGTCTTCGACCGATCTCATCTAGATGCGCTCGCCGACGCCTTGGCCAAGCACCACGCGTGGGTGCTCTACGACGCGGCGATGGAGCGCATCCGCTTCGACGGCCAGCCGCCCCTGCACCCGGCCTCCCACCCGCAGCTGTCCGACCGAGTTATCACCGTTGGCTCGGCGTCCAAAGAGCTGCGGATGATCGGTTGGCGCGTCGGCTGGGTCGTCGCGCCTGAGCACATACTGTCCGACATCGCCCTCGTCGGGCTGACCAACGTCGTCTGCCAGGTCGGTATCGCTCAGCAGGCCGTGGCCGCCGCCCTAGCTGCTCCCGACGCCGAGGCCGACGTTGCAGCAGCGACAACCACCTGGCAGGAACGGTGCACGGTGGTCCTCGACCAACTTGCCGGCTACCCCGTGATCCGGCCCTCTGGTGGCTGGTCAGTGTTGATCGACACGACCCAGTTCGGCCTGTCCCCAGCGGGGGCCTCGGAAAGTTTGTTCGATCGCGGTCGAGTCGCTGCTACCCCGATGGACGGCTGGGGGCCGTCCGGAAACCGGTACCTCCGCCTGGTCTTCGCCAACGAGCCGGTCGACCGGCTGCAAGACCTGCGCGCCCGCTTTGAAGCGGCCCTTTGATGACATCCGTCATCTCCGACACCGTGACCCTACTGCTGCTCAGCCGTCAGTCAGCATGGAACGGCCGGCCCCGTTCCGCATCTCGCGTGGGTCATCCACCCTGAGGCGGAAGGTGCCACATACGGAAGGAGCCGGCCGCCATGACCAGTGTGAGGGATCGAGGTGTGGTTCATCTGGGTCTGTCCGGACTTCCGCAGATGATGGGCACACGATCTGGGGGTATGTGGGCGCTGACCTGCGCGGACGTGCTGTAGGGCGTGGTGGGGTCGTGGTACTACACCCTCGGGTGCCTGCTGGCCGTGGTCGGTTAGCCGGCGGTGAAGTCGAAGAACCGGGGTGGTTCGGGCAGGCCGAGTGCGGTGAGGATCTTCTTGTGGCCAGCGGTCAGCGCGGAGCGCTGTGCGACGTGGCCGTCGCTGGTGGCC
>JALYMZ010000321.1 GCA_030773435.1 Actinomycetota bacterium
CGCCCCCGCGCCGGCCGGCCGCAGCCGGGCCGGAGCAGCACGGGGTTGCGTTCGGGTCGTTCACGCCGTCGCCCACGGTGCAGTCGCCGCCGTGGTCGTGGATCACCACCCGTGCAGGCTCGTCGCCGTCCAGGACCGTCCGCTGGACGACGGCCAACGCGTCCAGCCTGCTCCATGAGGGTCTCGTGGAGCACCCGTCACCGGTCGCGGGGCAAGTCCCCCTCGACACCGACGCCGACCGGGCACGACACGCCGGTGCCGCCGATGCCGCAGTAGCCCAGCGGGTTCTTGGCGAGGTACTGCTGGTGGTAGTCCTCGGCGTACCAGAACTCACCCAGCGGGGCGATCTCGGTCGTGATCGTGCGGAAGCCCTTGACCGACAGCGCCCGCTGGTACGCCGTCCGCGAGGCCTCCGCCTGCTCCTGCTGCTTCGGGGAGGTCACGTAGATCGCCGAGCGGTACTGGGTGCCGACGTCGTTTCCCTGCCGCATCCCCTGCGTCGGGTCGTGCGACTCCCAGAACACCCGCAGCAGGTCGGCGTACGACACCACCGCGGAGTCGAACACCACCCGCACCACCTCGGTGTGCCCGGTCCGGCCGGTGCAGACCTCCTCGTACGTCGGGTTGGGCGTGTGCCCCCCGGCGTAGCCGACGGCGGTCGCGGAGACGCCCGGCAGCTCCCAGAACACCCGCTCCGCGCCCCAGAAGCAGCCGAGGCCGAAGACCGCCTCGGCCTGACCGGGCGGTACGGGGGCCTCGATCGGCGCGCCGAGGACGCTGTGGCGGTCACCGACCGGGAACGGACGGGTCTGCCGGCCGGGCAGCGCCTCGGCCGGGCTGGGCGCGGTCTTGGGACGGGAGAAGATCATGGCCGGTCCAACGCCAGTCGACGGGGCGGGATTCCCGGCCAGGCTACCCACTAGCCTCGGCGTCATGACCTCCGACGCCTCCGGCACCTCCCGCGGCTCCGACGCCGCCGACCCGCCGGCCGGTCACGGGTTCGAGACCCGCGCCATCCACGCCGGGCACGACCCCGACCCGCTGACCGGCGCCGTGATCGCGCCGATCTACGCCACCAGCACGTACAAACAGGACGGGGTCGGCGGGCTGCGCCAGGGCTACGAGTACTCGCGCACCGCCAACCCGACCCGCACGTCGCTGGAGCGTTGCCTCGCGTCGCTGGAGCAGGGCCGCCGGGGGTTGGTGTTCGCCAGCGGGATGGCCGCCGAGGACACGCTGCTGCGCACGGTGTGCTGCCCAGGCGACCACGTGGTCATCCCCGACGACGCGTACGGCGGGACCTACCGGCTGTTCGCGAAGGTGCTCCAGGGCTGGGGCTTGGACCACTCGGTCGCCCCGGTGTCGGACACCGACGCGGTGCGCGCCGCGGTGGTGCCCGAACGCACCCGGGTGGTGTGGGTCGAGACGCCGACCAACCCGCTGCTCGGCATCGCCGACATCACCGCGCTGGCCGACGTGGCGCACGCGGTCGGCGCGCTGCTGGTCGTCGACAACACGTTCGCCTCTCCCTACCTGCAGCAGCCGATCCCGCTCGGCGCGGACGTCGTCGTGCACTCGACCACGAAGTACTGCGGCGGCCACTCGGACGTGGTCGGTGGCGCCCTCGTCGTCGCGGACGCCGACCTGGCCGACCGGCTGGCCTTCCACCAGAACTCCATGGGCGCCGTCGCCGGGCCCTTCGACTCCTGGCTGGTGCTGCGCGGGCTGAAGACGCTGGGCGTGCGGATGGACCGCCATTGCGACAACGCCGAGCGGGTGGTCGACTTCCTCACCGGCCACCCCGGCGTCGCGGACGTGATCTACCCCGGCCTGGACTCCCATCCCGGCCACGACCTCGCCAAGCGCCAGATGCGCCGCTTCGGCGGCATGGTCTCATTCCGGGTCCACGGCGGCGAGCAGGCCGCCGTCGAGGTGTGCAACCGCGCCGAGGTGTTCACGCTCGCCGAGTCGCTCGGCGGCATCGAGTCGCTGATCGAGCACCCCGGCCTCATGACACACGCCTCGGCCGCCGGTTCCCCCTTGGAGGTGCCGGCCGACCTTGTGCGGCTCAGCGTGGGCATCGAGACGGTGGACGACCTGCTGGCCGACCTCGAGCGGGCCCTCGGCGGCTGACCCGGCAGCGGAGAGGCCGTGACCGACTTGGTCTGCTGCGTCGACTTCGGGTCGACGTACACCAAGGCCGCGCTCGTCGACGTTGCCGGTGGCGGTCTGGTGGCCACGGCCAGCCACCGCACCACCGTCGACACCGACGTGCTGGACGGGTTCGAGGCGCTGCGGGCAGCCCTGTCCAGCGCCCAGCCGGCAGCACGGGAAGCCGAGGTGCTGGCCTGCTCCTCGGCCGCCGGAGGCCTGCGGATCGCCGTCGTCGGCAATGAGGAGCTGGTGACCGCGGAGGCCGGTCGGCGGGTCGCGCTGTCCAGCGGCGGCAAGGTGGTCGCCGTGCTGCCCGGCGGGCTCGCCAGGCAGGGGTACGACGACCTGCGCGCCGCCGCCCCGGACGTGGTCCTCCTCGTCGGCGGCACCGACGGCGGCAACGCCGACACGATGCTCGCCGCGGCCCGGACGCTGGCCGACCGGAAGTGGTGCCGGC
>JALYMZ010000322.1 GCA_030773435.1 Actinomycetota bacterium
CTGCACGCCGCCCGTGCCCCGCCGTTGCTCGGTGAGCGACCGGCGCCCTGCACGCGGACCGCCGCCCTGCACCCGCCGCCACCGCCGTTGCTCGGTGAGCGACCGGCGTTGCTCGCCCGGTGACCACATTCGGCACCCTCCGCGCCGGTTTTCCGGTCACCCACCGAGCAACCCGCTCGCGGGGGCCGCCGCAGCGGGGGATCGCCGGCTAGCCGAGGCTGCCCACGACACCACTGCACCTCGCCGCCTTCGTCCCCGCGCTTCTGACCCGCCGCCGCCCACCACCGCCCTGCACGCCGCCGCTCACCGCCGTTGCTCGGGCAGCGACCGGCGTTGCTCGCCCAGTGACCAGATTCGGCACCCTCCGCCCAGGTTTCCGGTCGCCCGCCGAGCAACCCGCTCGCGGGGCCACACAGCACCCGCGGCTGCCCGAGGCTGTGGACAACGGCCCGGCGCGACCTCGTACCTGCGCCACGCTGTCGACATGGAGTTCACTCTTCCGGCCGTGTTCACGACTGCGCGGGCCGAAGCAGCAGGCATGACCGCCGCCCTCCGCCGGAAGATGCTGCGAAACGGTTCGCTGGTGCGGCTACGGCGCGGCGTCTACTGCACCGAACCGCTCTACTCGGCGATGCAGGCTTACCCGGTCGGCCCGCTCATCCTCCAGGTCCGTGCCGCGCAGGCGAGGCTGCGAGCACCGTCGTGGGCGACCGGATTGACCAGTGCGCGGTTGCACGGACTGGTCGAACCGCTGGAGGCAGCGTCGCTGCTGAGTCTCGTCGCCGAGCCGGGCACCGCGGCCGCCCGTCGATACGACGGCCTGCGGCTGTCAACCGCCCGCGTACCGGTGGAGGATCGCACGACGGTCCACGGCGCCGCCTGCCTGGCGCTACCCCGGACGCTGGTCGACATCGCCCGGACCCAGTCCCTCTCGACGACGTTGCTGATCGCCGACGACGCCGTCCGCAAGGGCGTCCAGCCCAGCGATCTCGCTGCGGCCCTGCGGCGTGCTGCCGGCAAACCTGGTATCCGCGGTGCCCGGGTGGCCCTCAGCCATGTCGACGGACGCCGGGAGACACCGATCGAGTCGGAGTCGTTCGCCTTCTTCGTGGAGGCCGGGTTGCCGCTCCCCGAGCCCCAGGTGTGGCTCGGCACCGACCGGGTCGACTTCTACTGGCGTGCGGCACGGCTGGTGGGCGAGGCCGACGGGAAGGTGAAGTACTCCGCCGAGCTCGGGGTCGACGACGGGGACGGGGACGCCTTGTGGCGCGAGAAGGGCCGCAGCGACCGGCTCGAGGACCGCGGAGAGTCGGTGGTGCGCTGGACGTACGCCGACCTGCGCCGGCGTCGCCACCTGCTGGAGGCGAGGCTGCGCCGCCACCTCGGTCTCGGCTGAAGGGCGTTGCTCGGTGAGCGACCGGGATCAGCCGGTGGATCCGACACAGCGTGGTCCCTCAGCGAGCAACGCCGATCCCCCGCCGAGCAACGGGTCCACGCGGTTGCCGATCCCGACCCGCCCGCTCGGCGTCACTGTTGCTGCAGATCACGCATCCGGTCGATCTCGGCGGTCTGGCCGGCGGCCACCTCGGCCGCGATCTCGTTGACCCGGAGGTCGCTGCCCTCGACGAGCGCGCGCCCGGCCATGTCGATCGCCCCCTGGTGGTGACGGATCATCCCGGCGAGAAAGAGCCGGTCGAACTCCGCGCCCCGCGCAGCGGCCAGCCTCTTCATCTCAGCCGCGCTCAGCATCCCTTGCATCGGCATCACATTGCCGTGGTCTCCGTGGTCTCCGTGACCGCCCGCACCGTGCGACATCGGGGCGTCGGGCGACGGGACCTCCAGATCGCGGTCCCGCAGCCACGCCGACATGGCATGGATCTCCGGGCCTTGGGCCGCGGCGATGCGCTCGGCGAGCGCCTTGACCTGTGGATCGGCGGCGCGCGTGCGCGCCAGCTCGCTCATCTGCAGGGCCTGGCCGTGGTGCGGGATCATCATCTGCAGGAACGCCGCGTCGACGTCGTTCCACTTCGGCTGCTCGACGGTTGCGTCCGGACCCAGCGTCTCCGCCGCCTCGCCGGGGCGTCCCGGTTGCAGCACGGTAGGGCCGGAGGTGTCCCGACCGGCGCCGGTCGCCGCCTTGTCGTCTGGTTGGTCGCTTGAGGAGCAGCCAGCGGCCACCAGGGCGAGCGCGACCAGGCCGAGGGTCACCCGACTCCGGAACCGTCGCGGCAAGGGGTGGAGCAGCACGCCACCGACCTCCAGGGAAGGAAATTCGAGCAGGGTTGCTTCTTGTGGTCGGCGCCACAATACGTCAAGATCTCCTGCGGGTGCCTACCGGCACCGAGTCGACGGAAGGTCATTCACGCACATGTCCCGATCCCACCTGCCCTCAGTACGGCTGCGCCACAGCGGCCGGCTCCTCGCGGTTACCGCCCTCACCCTCGGGCTGACCGCCGTCGCCGTACCCGTGGGTGCGGACGAGAACGACGACCGCTCGGTCATCACCGAGCAGTCCGAGGCCAACTGCAGCTCCGACCAGGGCGCGCTCGAGCGTGCCGGCGACCGCTTCGACCAAGGCTGCCTGTCTGCGCAGGAGCTCGCCGCGCTCGACGACAGCGGCGCGACGCTGGCGCCCGGCGAGACCGCGAGCAGCCGCAACATGAGGCTGATCGCCAACCTGCCCAAGTCCGGCGCCTTTGCCGCGGAGAGCGCGTTCAACAGCGACCTGGCGTTCCAGGGCAACTACGCGTACGCCGGCAACTACAACGGCTTCAACGTGCTCGACATCAGCACCCCCAGCGCGCCCCGACTCGTCACCCAGGTCGTGTGCCCCGGCGCGCAGAACGACATCTCGGTCCTCGGCAACATCCTGGTGCTGAGCACCGACTCCTCCCGCAACGACAACTCCTGCAACAGCATTTTCCAGTCCGCCACGATCAAGGACTCGTGGGAGGGCATCAAGGTCTTCGACATCAGCAACCCGGCTGCGCCGCAGTACGTCGCCGCGGTCGAGACCGACTGCGGGTCGCACACCCACACGCTCGCGCCGAGCAAGGACGGCAAGGACCTGTACGTCTACGTGTCGTCGTACTTCCCGAGCGCCACCTTCCCGGACTGCCAGCCGCCGCACGACAAGATCAGCGTGGTGAAGATCCCCGTCGCCTCACCGGCGGACGCGGCGCTGGTCGGCACCCCGGTGCTGTTCCCCGACGGCGGCAACCCGAGAGGCAACTACTCCCGCGAGACCAGCGGCTGCCACGACATCACCGCCTACCCCAGCAAGGACATCGCCGCGGGCGCGTGCATGGGTGACGGCATCCTGCTCGACATCTCCAACCGCGAGGCACCGGTGGTGACCGAGCAGGTCCGCGACACCACGAACTTCGCGTTCTGGCACTCGGCGACGATCAACAACGCCGGCACCAAGGTCGTCTTCACCGACGAGCTCGGCGGCGGCGGCGGCCCCACCTGCAACCCCACCGTGGGGCCGGACAAGGGAGCCAACGGCATCTACGACATCGTCGCCGGCGACCTGGTGTTCAAGAGCTACTACAAGATGCCGCGCACCCAGTCCAACACCGAGAACTGCGTCGCCCACAACGGCTCGCTGATCCCGGTGCAGGGCCGCGACCTCATGGTGCAGGCGTGGTACCAGGGCGGCATCTCGGTGTTCGACTTCACCGACTCGGAGAACCCGCGCGAGATCGGCTGGTTCGACCGCGGGCCGCTGTCCAGCGAGCGCCTCATCCTGGGTGGATCGTGGTCGGCGTACTACTACAACGGCTTCATCTTCTCCAACGACATCCAGCAGGGCTTCGACGTGCTGGAGCTGCGTGACCCGATCATCCCGGCGAAGCGGCACCGGTACGACGTCCTCAACCCGCAGAGCCAGCAGTCGTTCAACTTCAACGGCTGACCTACCCTCCGCGGCGGACGCCCCGGGCAGCCAGCGCGCTGCCCGGGGCGTTCTGCGTCTCCGCCCGCCGACGAGACCTGCCAGGTCCCCGGCCGCAATGACCGTCCGACAGATCGCCGACAACGACCGGGTCAGCCGGTCGGCGGCACCCAGCAGCCGGCGAGGTGGTCGTCGACCATGCCGGTGGCTTGCATCAGCGCAT
This sequence comes from Actinomycetota bacterium, assembly GCA_030773435.1. GTDB lineage: Bacteria > Actinomycetota > Actinomycetes > Propionibacteriales > Nocardioidaceae > JALYMZ01. The sequence goes on from JALYMZ010000322.1 coordinate 4,119, forward strand.
ACGCCGTGGTCGGCCCGACGAACGCGAACCCCCGCCGCTTCAGCTCCCGCGCCATCGCCGCGGACTCCGCGCTCGCCGCCGGTACGTCGCCCGCGCGCCGTGGCCGTGCCCGGCGCGGCGGCGCGAACGACCACAGCAGTGCCGACAGCGGCACGTCCAGAACGAGTACCGCACGCGCGTTGAGGATCGTCGCGTCGATCTTGGCCGCGTTGCGCACGATGCCGCGGTCGGCGAGCAGCCGGTCGCGGTCGGACTCGCCGTACGCCGCGACGGCCTCCGGGTCGAACCCGGCGAACGCCGCCCGAAACGCCGACCGCTTGCGCAGGATCGTCAGCCACGACAGCCCGGACTGGAAGGCCTCGAGCGTCAGCCGCTCGAACAACCCGCGGTCGTCGCGCACCGGCCGGCCCCACTCCGTGTCGTGGTAGGCGACGTAGTCCGCCGCGCCGAGCCCCCACGGGCAGCGCGGACGACCGTCCGGCCCCGGTACGACGGCGCCGCCGGCCGCGGTCTCCCCCGCGTCGGTCATGTCGGCTGCTGCTCGACCGCCCGCCGCAGTCGGCCGAGCACCCGGCGCAGACTCAACGAGGCGACCGGGCCCGCCAGCCGCCAGGCCAGCGCTCCGACTGGTCCACCCGGAACCACCAGACGCTCCCACCAGGCGATCCGGCAGCGGTCGGGACCGAGTGGTGTCAGCGTGAACCCCGCCTCACCGCGCACCAGCCGACCGGTGTGCAGCATCTCCATCCGGCGCGGCGGCTCCCAGTGCGTGATCGTCATGGGGTCGAGGAAGCCGAGGGGTCCGACACCGGTCCAGGCGGCGAGGCCGGCCCCGAGCTCGTGCCCACCTCCGCGGGCGACCCGCACTCGGGTGAGCGGCACCCAGGTGGCCTGCCGCGGCCAGTCGGTGACGAAGTCCCACACCTGACCCGCCGGTGCGGCGATCTCGACCTCTTCCCGCAACACGCCGGTCACCGCAGCTGCGACCCACCCGCGCCCGGCTCCAGCCGAGCGCCGGAGTCGCCACGCGGCTCCGCGTGCGGCTCGTCCTCCAGCTGCACGATCAGCCGGTGCAGCAACGCGTCGACCTCGTCCATCCGGTATCCGCGGAAGCCGACCGAGAACCGCACGTTGCGCACGTCCTGTGCGGTCAGCGGCCCCGATGCCGGCACCAGCACGTCGGGCCGGTCGTCGTACACCCGCTGCATCCCGCCACCGCGGCCGGCGGCGACGACGACCGCGGCGCCGAGCACCAGCACGACCAGCACACCCAGGAACCAGACCACGGACCCGATCGTGCCACGCTGACCCGCATGGTCGACACGCCTCCCGCCGTGCTCCGGCTGGGCAGCCGCCGGTTCGACCCGGACACGCAGGCGGTGATGGCGATCGTCAACCGCACTCCGGACTCCTTCTACGACCGGGGCGCCACCTTCGACGCCGGAGCGGCGCTGGAGCGGGTGGACGCAGCGGTGGCCGAGGGCGCCGACATCGTCGACATCGGCGGGGTCAAGGCCGGTTCGGGTGCCGAGGTCAGCGTCGCCGAGGAACTGCGGCGGACCGCGGACTTCGTCGCGCTGGTGCGCAGCCGCCACCCGGGCCTGGTGATCAGCGTGGACACCTGGCGCAGCGAGGTCGCGCGGGTGCTCTGCCGGCAGGGTGCCGACCTGATCAACGACACGTGGGCCGGCGCGGACCCGCGCGTGGCCCAGGTCGCCGCCGAGTGCGGCGTCGGGCTGGTCTGCAGCCACACCGGGGGCCTGCCGCCGCGCACCGACCCGCACCGGGTCAGGTACACCGACGTGGTGGCCGAGGTCGTCGCCGGCACGTCGTCGCTTGCCGAGCGGGCGCTGCGGGCGGGGGTACGCCGGGACGGGATCGTCGTCGACCCCACCCACGACTTCGGCAAGAACACCTGGCACTCGTTGGAGCTGACCCGACGCCTCGACGAGGTCGTCTCGACCGGCTGGCCGGTCCTGGTGGCGCTGTCGCACAAGGACTTCATCGGCGAGACGCTCGACCTGCCGCCGGAGCGGCGTGGCACCGGCACGCTGGCGGCCACCGCGGTGGCGGCCTGGCACGGCGCCCGGCTGTTCCGCGCGCACCACGTGCGGGAGACGCGCGAGGTGCTGGACATGGTGGCGTCGATCCGCGGGATCCGGCCGCCGGCGGTGCCGCGCCGCGGCCTCGCCTGACGCGCCGGCTCCGGCGGGTCCGTCCGTCACTCCGGCTGGCGCGGCGTCGGGTGCTGACCGCTGCCGGGCTCAGGCGAGTGGCGTTCAGCCGCGGCCTGCTTGAGCACCGCGACGGTCTCCTCGACGTCGTCGGTCACGTGCAGCAGGTCGAGGTCGGCGGCGCCGATCTTGCCGTCGGCGAGCACCGTGTCCCGCAGCCAGTCGAGCATCCCCTGCCAGTACGCCGACCCCATCAACACGATCGGGAACGACGTGACCTTCTGTGTCTGCACCAGCGTCAGGGCCTCGAAGACCTCGTCGAACGTGCCGAACCCGCCCGGCATCACCACGAATCCCTGGGCGTACTTGACGAACATCGTCTTGCGGGCGAAGAAGTAGCGGAAGTTCAGCCCGATGTCGACCCACTCGTTCAGCCCCGCCTCGAACGGCAGCTCGATGCCGAGCCCGACCGAGACCCCGCCGGCCTCGCTGGCGCCCTTGTTGGCCGCCTCCATCACCCCTGGCCCGCCGCCGGTGATGACGGCATAGCCCTCCTCGGCCAGCCGGCGACCCAGGGTCTCCGCGGTGCGGTAGTCGCCGGCACCTGGGCCTGTCCTGGCGCTGCCGAACACGCTGATCGCCGGGCCGAGCTCGGCCAGCATGCCGAACCCCTCCACGAACTCGGACTGGATCCGCAGCACCCGCCACATATCCATGTGCACCCAGTCCGACGGGACACGGGAGTCCAGCAGCCGCTGGTCGGTGGTGCTGGTCTCGACCTGACCGCGGCGCATGACCACGGGGCCGCGGCGCTTCTCCGAGGGGCGGTCGGTCATGGCCGCAGGTTACCGAGAAGGCGGTACGGCGGTCAGGTCGCCAGCCACCGCCGCAGCCGCTCCTCGCAGGAGTGCAGCTCGCCGATCTCGACGTACTCGCCTTGTGTGTGCGCCACCGACGGGTCACCGGGACCGTAGTTGACCGCCGGCACCCCGAGCTGGCTGAACCGGGCCACGTCGGTCCAGCCGAACTTCGGGCGCGGGGAGCTGCCGATGGCGGCCACGAACGCGGCCGCAGCCGGCCGGTCCAGCCCGGGCCGGGCGGCCGGGGCGGAGTCGCTGACGACGGTGTCGAAGCCGGCGAAGAACTCCCGCAGGAAGGCGGCCGCCTCCTCCTCGGTGCGGTCCGGCGCGAACCGGTAGTTGACGCTCACCGTCACCGCGTCCGGGAGCACGTTGCCGGCGACGCCACCGGAGATCCACACCGCGTTGAGCCCCTCGTGGAACGTCAGGCCGTCCACGACCGGCCGCCGCGGCTGGTAGGCGTTGAGCCGGTCGAGGATCGGTGCGGCCTTGTGGATGGCGTTCTCGCCCATCCAGGAGCGGGCGCTGTGGGCGCGTACCCCGCGGGCGGTGACGTCGACACGCATGGTGCCCTGGCAGCCGCCCTCCACGGTGGCGCTGGTGGGCTCCATGAGCACCGCGAAGTCCGCGGCCAGCCATTCGGGGCGGCTGCGGGCCAACCGGTTGAGGCCGTTGCGCTCGGCCTCGACCTCCTCGCACTCGTAGAAGAAGAAGGTGATGTCCCGGTTCGGCTCAGCCAGGGTGGCGGCGATGCGCAGGCCGACCGCGCACCCGCCTTTCATGTCGCACGTCCCGAGGCCGACGAGGCGGTCATCGACCCGGTACGACGGGAAGTTCGCGTGCGGCGGCACCGTGTCCAGGTGCCCGGCAAGCACCACCCGCTCGGCTCGGCCGGCCGCGGTCCTCGCCATCACCGTGTCGCCGTCGCGGTGCACGGTCAGGTGTGGCAGCCCGCGCAGCGCCTCCTCGACCGCATCGGCGAGCACGCGCTCGGAGCCGCTGACCGACTCGACGTCGCAGAGGGCCTGGGTGAGGTCGGCGACGTCCTGGCCGAGGTCGAGCGCTGCCACGACAGCGGAGCCTAACGATGCGCGACCGGCCGGCCGGTGCGGCTCAGCGGGTGAAGGCGCAGAACTCGTTGCCCTCGGGGTCGGCCAGCACGTCCCAGTCGGTGCCGGAGCCGCGCCGGCGGAGCAGCGACGCGCCGCGCTGCAGCAGCAGCGCCGAGTCGTCGACCTCGACGTCCCAGTGCACCCGGTTCTTGACCGTCTTCGGCTCCGGGACCGGGACGAACACCATCCCCTCGAACGGCGCACCGGGCAGCGGCTCGAGCCACCACCAGTCGTTGCCGGCGTCGCCGCCCAGCTCGGCGCCGAGCACGTCGGCCCACCACCGGGCGACCTGGCGCGGGCGGTGACAGTCGACGACGACCTCGTACAGCCGGTAGTCGGGCACCTCCTCGCGCACGAACCCGCAGAGCTCCCCGCCCTCGGGGTCGGCCAGCACGGTCCAGTGCCGCTCTCCCGCCGGCTCCAGCACCCGGGCGCCGGCGGCGACCAGCTCGTCGACGCCGGCGGTGTGCACGTCCAGATGCACCCGCTGCTTGACGGACTTCGGCTCCGGTACGGCGTTCACCCACACGGTGTGCTGCGGCGTCGGGCCCACCAGCCGGCCGGCGCCGTGGTCGAGCCCGACGTACTCCAGACCCAGGACCTGGCCCCAGAACGGGCCCAGCACGGAGGGGCGCACCGCGTCGATGCACAGGTCCTTGAACGCCGCCAGCACCACAGACCGACCCTAACCACCGCGGCGGCCCCGACTAGCCTTCGCCGGGTGACGGAGACGACACCGCCCCGCACCGCGTGGGGGTACGGCCTGGCCACGGTCACCGAGACCGGCAAGGTGCTGGACACGTGGTACCCGGCGCCGGCGCTCGGCGAACCGGCCGGCACCGACACCGAGCCGGCCGCGATCACCGCGCTGGAACGCGACGACCACGACCGCGGCGTGCGGCGCAGCGTCGTGCAGACCCGCATCGACCTGGACGTCCCACCGGCGGGCGCCTCTGACGCCTACCTGCGGCTGCACCTGCTCAGCCACCGGCTGGTGCGTCCGCACGGGGTCAGCGTCGACGGGATCTTCGGCCGGCTCGCCAACGTGGTGTGGACCAGCGTGGGGCCGTGCGACCCCGACGACTTCGAGCTGACCCGGGGGCGGCTGCAGGCGGCCGGCCACACCGTGCAGGTGCTCGGCGTCGACAAGTTCCCGCGGATGACCGACTACGTCGTACCGGCCGGCGTGCGCATCGCCGACGCGGACCGGGTCCGGTTGGGGGCGCACCTGGCCGTCGGGACCACGGTGATGCACGAGGGGTTCGTCAACTTCAACGCCGGCACGCTCGGGAGCTCGATGGTGGAGGGCCGGATCTCCGCCGGCGTCGTCGTCGGCGACGGCTCCGACATCGGCGGCGGGGCGTCGATCATGGGGACGCTGTCCGGCGGCGGCACGCAGACGATCCGCGTCGGCCGGCGCTGCCTGGTGGGCGCGAACGCCGGCATCGGCATCTCCCTCGGCGACGACTGCGTCGTCGAGGCCGGCTGCTACGTCACCGCCGGGACCAAGGTGACGCTCCCCGACGGCACCGTGGTGAAGGCGCTGCAGCTCTCCGGGCGAGACGCGCTGCTGTTCCGCCGCAACTCCGTCAGCGGGGCGGTGGAGGCGGTGCCCCGCGCCGGCCGCTCCGGAATGGAGCTCAACCCCGCCCTGCACGCCAATGACTGAGTACGGCAGGCGCCGTCGCGGCGCCGTACGCACCGGAACCCCGCCGGCCGTGCCGCCGTTGACCCGGGCATGACCCGCACCCGCGTCTCGGCGACCGGCAAGTTCACGCTCGCGCTGCTGGTGCTGGTGCTGGGTGGCACGTCGGCGTTCGTGCTGCTGCAGTCCGGCGTCGGGGTGGTCCCCGACCCCGAGCGTTGCGTGGCCGAGGTCGGCGGCCGGTCGGTGGTGCTCGACCACGAGCAGGCCGGCAACGCCGCGCTCATCGCCGGGGTGGCGGTACGCCGGGGACTGCCGGCGCGCGCGGTCACGATCGCGTTGGCGGCGGCGTACCAGGAGTCGCAGCTGCGCAACCTCAGGTACGGCGACCGGGACTCGCTCGGCCTGTTCCAGCAGCGGCCCTCGCAGGGCTGGGGCACGAAGCGGCAGGTGCTGGACCCGCGTTACGCGGCGGGCCGGTTCTACGACGCGCTGGCCGAGGTCGAGGGCTACCGGAACCTGCGGGTCACCGCAGCCGCGCAGCGGGTGCAGCGCTCGGGGTTCGGTGACGCCTACGCCGGCCACGAGACCGACGCGCGGGTCGTGGCGTCGGCGCTGACCGGGTACAGCCGGTCGGCCTTCGCGTGCGTGGTGCGCCACGGCGACGCGCCGGCCCAGCCGGAGGGCCCGTCCGGCTTGACCCCACGCGCCCGGTCGGTGCTGGACGACCTGCGGCAGACCTTCGGCGAGCTGCAGGTCGGCGGTTTCCGGCCCGGCGGCGTGAGCAGCGGTCATATGGAGGGCTCCGCGCACTACGACGCCCGGGCGGTGGACGTGTTCTTCCGGCCGGTGACCGCGGAGAACCGGCGCCGCGGGTGGGCGGTCGCGCACTACCTGGTGGCCCGCGCCGCGCGGCTCGGGGTGCAGACGGTGATCTTCGACGACCGGATCTGGCAGAGCGACGGCCGCTCGGACACCGGCTGGCGGGACTACCGGGCGCCGTCGCGGTCCGGCGACCCGGCGGTGCTGGAGCACCGCGACCACGTGCACGTCGACGTGGTCGGTGCCAGGGGCTGAAGCGCCGGAGAGCCGGGCGCGTTGCTCGCCGTACGACCAGAAAGCCGCCCCGGACGGGGCGGGAAGTGGTCCGATGGCGAGGAACGCCGGTCACTGGGCGAGCAACGGCGCCATCGCGGAACAGTAGGGCAGGCCGTGGGCACATGGTTCACTTGCGCGTGGCTATGTCGACCAGGACCGACTCATACCTGATCTGCGCCACGCCGCGCACCGGGAGCACGCTGTTCTGCGGACTGCTGCATTCGACCGGGGTAGCGGGGCGGCCAGAATCGTACTGCCGCGTGCCGGACGAAAGGGCGTGGGCGGATCGGTGGCGGCTCGCGCGTGACTGCCGAGGATCCTTCGACTACCGAGACTTCGTACGGGCAGCTGTCGCGGACGGAACGACCCAGAACGGTGTCTTCGGTGCCAGAGTCATGTGGGGAACGCTGGAGGAGATGGTCACCAGGCTCGGTGCCCTCCACCCGGACCTCGTCGGAGCCGACCTCGACCTATTGACCCGAGTCTTCGGCCGAACCCGCTTCATCCACCTCTGGCGAGCGGACACGGTTGCCCAGGCCGTGTCGTGGTTGCGTGCCGAACAGACGAACTACTGGCACCCGGGGGACAACGGCTGCCCCGGTCAGGCACCGCATTTCGACTTCGAGCTGATCCACGGTCTTGTCCGGACGATCGATGAGCACAACGCGGCGTGGCGAGACTGGTTTGCGGCCTTCGACGTCCGGCCGTACACGGTGCGCTACGAGGAGCTGATCGCCGACATCGCCGGCGTCATTCGCGGCGTCCTGGGCTACCTGGGCCTGGAGTTGCCCGACGATCGGACGCTGCTGCCCCGAGACCACCGCCAGGCCGACGAGATCAACCACGACTGGATCACCCGTTACCGCGCCATGGCGACGGCACGCAGCGGACCCGGCCCGCCGTCTGCGGACCCGGTGCCCCTCCCTTCATGGGTTCGCGGCATGTCTCCTCGCCGGTGAAGGACGACTCGCCGCATCCGCGGCGAACGGCGTGGCTCCTGCCCGCGCTCGAGGTCGTGTCGATGCCGGCGCCGGGGACGCGGTCGGCGGGCGCGGGCGCGTTGCTCGTCGTACGACGAGAAACCCGGCGTCACACCGGCGGAAACCGGTCCCTCGCCGAGCAACGCGGGTCCCTCGCCGAGCAGCGCGGTATCCGTGGCCCCCGTTCCGGCACCGGCCCGCTACTGCAAACCGTGCGTCGCAGCCGGCGCGCCCGCCCAGACCTATGATGTGTCCACCAGGATCACGGAGGTGGTCACATGGATGTGGTCGGGGTGCGAGAGCTCAAACGGCGGCTCTCGGAGTACGTCGAGAGAGCGTCGCGAGGTGAGCAGCTGACGGTCACCGAGCGCGGGAGGCCGAAGGCTGTCCTCGGGCCCCTGCCAGGTGGGGACCACATTGCGCGCGGCATTGCCGAGGGTTGGATAACTCCACCGCAGTCTGCGGGTGAGGCTCCACCGGCGCCGAAGCGCGTGCGGGCGGCAGCGTCCGTGTACGAGATGATCGACGAGGACCGGACCGGCAGGTGACGCTGTACGTCGACTCCAGCGCGCTGCTCAAGCGCTACGTCGACGAGCCCGACAGCGACCAGTTCAACCGAGTCCTGGACAGCGATGGCAGGTGGCTGACGTGCCGCGTCACGTGGGTCGAGGTCTGGCGGAATCTCGGCAGGCACCTCGTCGGCGCCGATGCGCCGGCAGCACGCGACGCGTTCCGCGCCGACTGGAGGTTTGTGACCGTCGTCGAGGTCGACTCCCTCCTGGCCGAAGCGGCTGGCCGGATCGCCGACCTGACCGGAACCCGAACGCTCGACGCATTGCATCTCGCCGCTCTCCAGCGCGCCGGACCGGCCGGTATCACACTGCTGACGGCGGACCTGCGTCAGGCCCAGGCGGCCCGCTCGCTGGGCTGGCCGGTGCTCGGCTCCTGATCGGGTGCCGCCTGAGCACTCGTCTTCAACGCCCTCCGGGGCGCCCGATCTGTGCCAAGAGCCGCTGCAGCTCGCCGGTGACACCGGTGGGGTCGACGAGCATGTGCAGGTGCCTGCCGGGGAGGGTGGCGGTGGGCCAGCCACGCGCCCGCGCCGACTCCCGGTCGTCGGCGTAGGTGTCGCCGAAGGCCAGATAGGCGCCGCGGAGACCGCCGTCCCAGCCGGACGGCACCGGCAGGCGGGCGGCGAAGTACGACAGGGGCAGGCGTGGCTGATCCCGCTCGACCCGGGCGCGGGTGTCCGGGTCCGGGAACAGCGCGGCCACGTCGGCGTCGTCCCACCAGCGTGTCCACGGCGGCAGCAGGCCGGCGGGATCGGCCTTCGCGGCCAGCACCCGCAACAGCTCCGGCGGCGCCAGCGGGACCTCTCCCGCTGCCGGCGGCAGCCCGGCGTCCACGAACACCGCACCGGCCGGCCGAAGCCGCCGGACGAGGGCGGGCACGTACAGCCCGGCGTTGCTGTGCGGGACCAGCACCACCGGGCGGTTCCGCGGAACCGCCGCGCAGAACGCACCGAGCACCTCGTCCGGGGTGCGCGCCGTGGCCGGTCCATGGGGTGCGGTGAGCACCGGCCAGCCGCGCCGACCGAGCTCTGCGGCGACCCGCTCCCAGACCGACGCGCCGAGCAGCGGGCTGCCCAGCAGCGCCAGCGTCGGCGTCATCCCGCGGACGCTACGCCGACGCCGTCGACCGGTTGCGGCGAGCCCTCGGAGCCGTCGGTCAACCGCCTGCGGCGTACGTCGATCGACGTACACCTCGTGCGGGGCTACGG
>JALYMZ010000323.1 GCA_030773435.1 Actinomycetota bacterium
GCCGACGACCGGCTGGCGGCCGCGTTGGTCGCACGGGTGCAGGAGCTCACGGCGTTGCGACGCATCGAGCAGCTGAAGTCACGGCTCCAGCGGATGAACCCGGTCGAGCAGACCACCGAATACAACCGGCTCTTCGGCGAGCTGGTCGCACTGGAGCAGCACCGGCGGGCGCTGCGGGAGCGGGCGATCGGCGGCCTGCTCTGAGCACCTGCTCGGCGGTGGGTGGGACCTGCGCCGCGGCGGCGTGCCCACTTTGAGGTTTCCACAAATCTGCGGATGCGCGGACGCAGGCGGGGTCGCGGCACCACACTGAACGGAGCCACACCGCCGCCGAAAGAAGTCTCGTCATGGCCCGCACGGACCGCGCCGTAGCCGCCGTGATGACGCACGCGCACGCGGTGACGGTCCACGCGATGGCGGTTCCGCCGCCCCCGGACGCGGTGGACGCCGCGCCGGACCCGGTGGTCAGCACCGACCTGATGCGGGCCTACCTGCAGCAGATCGGACAGATCCCGCTGCTCACCGCCCACCAGGAGGTGGAGGTCGCGCGAGCGATCGAGGTCGGGGTGCTGGCCGCCGCGGAACTGGCCGCGGGGGCCGCGCCGGACGACGCGGAGGACCTGCGCATCCTCGTCCGGCTCGGTGACCGGGCGCGGCAGACGCTGATCCAGGCCAACCTGCGCCTGGTGGTGGCAATGGCGAAGCGCTACGCCGGCCACGGCCTGTCCCTGCTGGACCTGGTGCAGGAGGGCAACCTCGGGTTGATGCGGGCGGTGGACAAGTTCGACTACCAGCGCGGCTTCAAGTTCTCGACGTACGCGACGTGGTGGATCCGGCAGGCGATGTCACGAGCGGTCGCCGACCAGGGCCGCACCATCCGGATCCCCGTGCACGTCATCGACGCGGTGCAGCGGGCGGTGCGGTTGCAGCGGTCGATGTTCCAGCGGCTCGGCCGGACACCGGAGGTCGCCGAGCTGGCGAGCGCACTGGGTGTGAGTCAGGAGCGAACGGTCGAGCTGCTGCGCTGGTCGGTGCAGCCGGTGTCCCTCGACGTCAAGGTCGGTGAGTCCGCCGACGCCGCGCTTGCGGACGTCGTCTTCGACGACGGCGCGATCAGCGTGCTCGACGCGGTGTCCGGTGCACTGGTCCGCGACGACGTCGAACAGCTGCTGGGCTGCCTGACCGAGCGGGAGCGGGCGGTGATCCGGCTGCGGTTCGGTCTCGACGACGGTCGGCCGCACACGCTCGAGGAGCTCGGCGCGGTGTTCGGCGTGACGCGGGAGCGCGTCCGCCAGATCGAGGTCAGGGCGATGGCGAAGCTGCGCAACCACTCCCGCGCGGCGACGCTGGTCGACTATCTGCGCTGAGCGCAGCTGGGCGATCATGGGTGGGTGCGCCTGCTGCGTCGTACCCGTGTCCCCGCCGACCTGGCCGCCGGCCTGGCCCTGGAGCCCGGGGAGCGGGTGCTTGCGTGGGCGCGCAGCGGGGGACGGTGGTACGCCGGCACGGACCGGGCGCTGCTGCTGCCCGACGGCGACGGCTACCGGCGACTCGGGTGGGAACAGATCGAGCGGGCCGAGTGGGACCGCGACCGTGCCGAGCTCCTCGTCGTCGAGACTGCCGACTTCGGGGAGCCCGAACCGCGGCACCGGGTGCAGCTGGAGGACCCGCACCACCTGCTGGAGCTGGTCCGGGAGCGGGTGATCGCGTCGGTGGTGGTCCGGCGCTACGTCCCGGTCGAGGGTCGGCGCGGCCTCACGGTGGTGGCCCGGCGGGCACCGTACCGCGACGGACCGCTGGCGTGGTCGTTCGTCGTCGACCGCGGACTCGACGCGACCTCGCCGGCGGTCCGCGACGCCGCGGAACGGGGGTTGGCCGAGGCACGCGCCGAGATCGGCGCGTGACCCGTCACCGTTCTTTGCCGCCGCCGCGGAGGTTGCTAGCCTGTGCAGGCTGTCCGGGCGGCCCGCGAAGGGTCGGGCGTCGCCAGGGCCGGTCCCGCGTAGCTCAATCGGCAGAGCATCCGACTGTTAATCGGAGGGTTGCTGGTTCAAATCCAGCCGCGGGAGCAGATCGGTCGAGGACACTGGGCGGTCGACGTGCGCAAGCGGCGCGACGGGGCGGTAGCTCAGCCGGTTAGAGCAGGGGACTCATAATCCTCCGGTCGCGGGTTCGAGTCCCGCCCGCCCCACCACACGAAAGCCCAGGTGAGAGCCGGTTTTACTCGCTGGCGGTGCGCATCTGGACGACGTTGGAGGCGGCGTCAGGACACACCGAGGACACAGGAGATGCGGCGAAGGCTTGGTCGAGCCTGTCTGCCACCCGGTCAAGAGAGTCATCGAACAGGTCGGCCTAGACGTCGAGGGTCATGCCGGCGCTGGCGTGGCCGAGCATCTGTGGAGGGCCTTGACGTTGGCTCCTGCGTCGACGGCGCGGCTGGCGGCGGTGTGCCGCAGGTCGTGCGGGGTCAGCGCTTGGAGGCCGACCTGTCGAGTCGCTCGGTTCCACGTGCGGCGGAGGAGGTTGCTGTGCCGCAGTGGGCTGCCGTCCGGGGACGCGAACAGCAGGTCCTCCGGGCCTTTCCCGGCCATCTGCTCGGTGAGCAGGTCGCGCAGGAACCGGGGGACGGCGACGGAGCGGGCATGGTGCGATTTCGGGGTGCCCCACACCTGCTGACCGTTGACCTCCGACACCGACTGGGACACGCGGATACGTCCGCGCATCAGGTCGACGTTGCGGACCCGCAGAGCGGCGGCCTCACCGAACCTCAGCCCGCAGTACGCCAGGAGCAGCACCATCGGCTGGTAGTCGCCTGCGGCGGCGGCCAGCGCGTGGGCTTACTCGTGCCTGAGGTACCGGTGCTCTCGTTTCCACGTCGTCGATGAGGGCGGCGGCGGTGCTGCCGGTGGACCGCTGCGGGCGCCGGACGGCGCGGCAGCTGCAGGAGCCGGGTACGACGTGCGCTACGAGGAGTTCGACGCCGGCCACGTCGTACCGCCGCACCTGGTCGATGAAGCGGTCACCTGGTGGCTGAGGTGCTAGATCGAGATCTGTGCGTCGGTCACCCGCCGCGGACCCGCATGACCAGGGTGAACACCTCGCCAGTGCGGACCGTGACGAAGCCGGCTCTCGGACCGGTGACGCCGGGCTCGGTGATCAGCAGCCGGTACCGGCCCGGACTGAGGTCCACAACCCCAAACCAGCCCGAACCGTCGGTGGTCGCCGTGCCGACCCGCTCACCTGCGCTCTCACGAAAGACCGCGATCGAGGCTTGGTCCAGCGGCCTACCGGTACGGTCGACGACGCTGCCGGCGACGTGTCCCGTGACCGGCTCGGTCTTCCAGCGCATCTCCGGCACGGCGGCGGACTCGGCGAACAGCGATTCGGTCAGGGCCTGCTCCAGTTTGTCGCGCTCGGAGTCCTTGATGGCCTGGTCACCCGACGCGACGGCGGTCTTGGACGGGTTCGCGTAGGAGTAGCCGTTCCAGCCCGCCACGTCGGCGTCGATGGCTGCTCGCGCCTGGCGCAGGCTGTCGTCGACCTCGTTCAGGTAGAGAGCCGGGCCGATGACGTTCTGCCGGTCGCCCTCGTACGCCGCGATCGCCTCGTTCCACTCCGCGTACATCTGCGCCTGGTCGGGCAGCCACTCGCGCTTGTAGTTCATCGCGGTGACGGTGTCGACGATGCCCTCGTCAAGCCAGCCCTTCCAGTCCTGCATCACCTCGCTATAGGGCCGCGTGTTCTCCCAGCCTCCGTAGGTCTGCGGACCGTATGCATAGGTGATCCCGTTGACGCTGAGCCGGACCGACGGGTCCCGCCGGTACATCGTCAGGTAGATCTTGCGGACCAGCCCGCTTACCTGATCACGCCGCCATTGGCTGAACTGCTCGTCGTCCGGGGCGGGTACGTCGCTGCGGCCGGTCTCCTCGGCAAAGCGCGCCAACGAGGTGTCGGAGTAACCCCAGTCGTTGCGGAACGTGGCGCCGTTGTAGTCGGGATAGCGGATGTAGTCGAGGTTGATGCCGTCGACGTCATAGTTTTCGACGATCGAGTCGACGGCGGCCACGACGTAGTCGACCGCGTCGGGGTGAGCCGGGTCGATGTAGGCGTTGCTGCCGATGAGCTCGGCGCCGTCGACCCGCTTGTTCAGCCAGCGGTCGCCCCCGGTCGCGCTGGGTCCGTGCTGATTGAACGCATGCTCCTCCGACCGCGGCGGCGTAGCCGAGTTCCACAACGTCGTCGCGTTGACCCAGGCGTGGACCTGCAGGCCGTTCGCATGGGCCTCGTCGATGACCTCGCGCAACGGGTCGTACGGTGCCGGGTCGATGAGTGCGTCTGTACGCGGGTAGAGCGCGTCGTTGCAGAAACAGTCGAAGCGGCGTCCCACCTGGACCACGAGTACGTTGGCGTTGAGGTCCTTCGCGTCCGCGACCAGCTTGTCCACCTGCGCTGGTGAGTAAATGCCCGGGTTGAACGCGTCCACCCAGTAGCCGCGCCACTGCTCCGGCCGCGAATCGGCGGCCACCGGGGCTGAGACCAGCGACGACAGCATGGCGATCGTGAACAGCGTGGCGATGGTTTTGCGCATGACTCTCCTCGTGGTTTCGTCGCTGGACCGCGGCGGAAAGACCAGAGGTCCATACCATAGGGCCACTGCAGTCCCTTGTCCACCGGACGCGCAAACCCGGACCTGCGCACCTGCGATGCCCACATGCGCTCGTGGGCTTGCCTGCCTCACGCGCAGGATGGCGTCCAGATGGTGTACCAATGTTTCATGCCGTCGCGATCCACCGCCGAGACGACGAAGTACCTTCGGGTGCGCGACGAGCTGGCGTCGCGGGTGCAGGCTCTCTCACCCGGCCAGCCGCTGCCTCCAGAGCGTGAGCTGGCTGGGGACCTGGGGGTGGCGCGCATGACCCTGCGCAAGGCCGCCGACGCCTTGGTCGCCGAGGGCCGACTGGTACGGCGGCAGGGCTCGGGCACCTTCGTGGCCCCCTCGAAGGTCTCCCAGCGTCTGAGTGCGAGTTCCTTCTCGGAGGACATGCGCGCCCGCGGCCTGCGGCCGGGAGCCCGCACGCTGTCTTCCACAGTGACTCCGGCTGCGATGCTCGTCGCGTCGTGTCTGGGCATTGCGCCCAGCGCGCCGACGTTGCACGTGACCCGGCTCCGCTTGGCCGACGACGTACCGATGGCGCTCGAGGATCTGCACGTGCCGTGCGACCTGGTCCCTGGGCTGACCGGACGCGACCTGGTCGACCGCTCCTTTTACGAGGTGCTCTCGGAACGCTATGGGCTCGTGATGACCGGCGGCACACAGACGGTGGAGCCGACCCTGGTAGAAGAGGCGGAGAGCGAAGCTCTCGAGGTACCCCTTGGCGCCCCGGCCTTCCTCTTCGAGCGCACGTCGCACATCGAGGGAGGGCGAGTGATCGAGTTCGTCCGCTCGGTGTACCGGGGGGATCGGTACCGGATCATCGTGGACATCTTCCCGCCCGCGAGCCATCGCCGGCCCAGCGACGGTCCAGCGCGCATGCGCCCGGGGACGGTCGAGGACGGGATTCTTCGCGCAGAGGTTGACTCCAGCGGCCCTCACTGACCATACTTCCCATGATTAGACGAATGGTCTAGGGCATCGGAGGCCCGGTCATGAGCGTGAGCCGCACGAGCACCGTCAGCGCTTTCCTCGCCGCCCTCGCGCTAAGCGTCGCCTCGTGCGCCGGCGGAGACGGCGGCGGAACGAACAGGGGAACGGACCCGCAGACCGACGCTGAGAACAGCCCAGCGTCGTGGGAGGGGGAAACACTAGACGTCTGGATCATGGAGGGCACCAACCCTGACGCCGAGCCCTTCTTCGACGCTGTCGCCAAGGAGTTCAACGCCAAGACTGGAGCCACCCTCGACGTCCAGTACATCCCCTGGACTGCCGCCCATGACAAGTTCGTGACCTCGATCGCGGGCGACACCGGCCCTGACGTGGCCGAGGTCGGCACGACGTGGACCCCGGAGTTCGCCGACGCCGGTGCCCTGGCCGACCTCAGCGAGCGAGTGGAGGGCTCTGAGGTCTCTGGCGATCTCGTCGAGGGGCTGGTCACAGCCGGCACCGCCGACGGTGCCCTCTACGGCATGCCGTGGTACGCCGGCGTGCGCTCGATCGTCTACCGCGCCGACGTCTTCGAGGACCTCGGGCTCGAGCCGCCAACGACCTGGGACGAGTGGGTCGAGGTCGGCACGGCCATCAAGGAGGCGAAACCCAACATGGTGGCGATGCCGGTCATCGGGGAGAGCAGCTACGGCGTCTACCCCTTCATCTGGGGTGCCGGCGGTGAGATCGCAACCGAGTCCGATGGAACCTGGACATCTCAGCTGGACTCGCCCGAGGCTCGCCGCGGGATCGAGTTCTACACCGGCTTGGCGACCGAGCACGGTCTGTCCACCCCTGCCGCGGTCACCTGGGACGAACTCGAGCTTCGCGACGCGTTCATCAAGGGTGACGTCGCGATGATGATGAGCGGCAGCTGGACCCCCAAGGCGATCGTCGCGGAGAACCCAGAGCTCGAGGGCAAGCTCGGAGCCTTCACGATCCCAGGTCCCGACGGTGGTCACAGCCCGTCGTTCGTCGGTGGCTCACACCTGGCGGTGTTCGAGTCCAGCGACAAGCAGGACCTCGGCTGGGAGTTCATCGAGCTCATGTCCACTCAGGAGTACGCGACCAAGTGGGCCGAGCAGACAACCTTCTTCCCGGGGTTGGAGTCTTTGTTGGCCGACCTACAGCAGGAAAGCGACCCACTCGTTGCACCCTTTGCGACGCAAATGGTCGAGGCAGGCAGAAGCGTCCCGGTCACGCCCGAGTGGGGTCAGGTGGAGGCCAAGGTGACGGTCCCCGCTATGCTGCAGTCTATTCTGTCCGGCAAGAAGTCCGTCGATGACGCGACGGCCGACGCCGCGGCCGAGATGAACGAGGTACTCGGGTCTTGACCCACAGAACCGCCGTGTGTTGTCTGGGTCTTCACCCGGCAGCCCACGGCGGTTCTCCTGCCTGCGGTAGCCCCTCGGCGATCCCCCGGATCGACTCGTGAGCACTCCGATGACCCCGCCGACTCCGGTGAGCCCAGCCGCCGTGCAGGCGCCCGCCCCCCCGGCTGCCCCGCAGGACGGACCCCAGGGTCGCTTTCCGGGCGCCCCCGGGGGCAAAGCCCGTGCCCGCGACGCGCGGCGACGCAAAGTGCGGCGCGCCGCCCAGCCGTGGTTGTTGCTGCTGCCAGCCCTTCTGGTCCTTGGCATCCTGCTCATCTATCCGCTGTTCCGCGTGGCGTGGCTCTCCCTTCAGGACTATGGGCTGCGCGAGGTCGTATCGGGTGAGAGCAACCCCAACGGGCTGGCCAACTATCGCGAGTTGTTCACCGACCCGCTGCTCTGGCGTACGGTCCTGCCGAACACCGTGGTCTTCGCCGCGGTCGCCGTTGTGCTCACCGTGGTGCTCGGCACGCTGACGGCGCTGTTGCTGCAGTCGCTGGGCTCCGGCTGGCGGGCGGTCATCACCACTGCGATCCTGCTCGCCTGGGCCGTGCCCGCGGTCACCGGCACCTACGTATGGATCTGGATGTTCGACCCGGCCGACGGCATCATCACCGACCTCGCGTCAGCGGTCGGGCTCGTGGACGCTGGCACCGAGAACTGGTTCACCGAACGGGTGCCGTTCTACTCCATCGTCACCCTCAACGTGGTGCACCACGGTTTCCCGTTCGTCGCCGTGACCGTCCTGGCCGGTCTGCTGACGATCCCGCGTGAGATGACCGAGGCCGCCACGATCGACGGCGCCAACGCGTGGCGTCGCTTCTGGAGCATCACGGTCCCGACGATCCGGCCGGTCTTCGCCGTCGTGACGATCTTGTCCACGATCTGGGATTTCAAGGTCTTCACGCAGATCTATCTGATGCCCGGCGGCAGCGGAGCCAACCGAGACGTCCTGAACCTCGGAGTGTGGTCCTACGTCGAGTCGTTCGCGCAGAACCGGTACGGGTTCGGGTCGGCTATCGCCGTCGTCCTCACGCTGGTGCTCCTGGTGATCACCGCCGTCTATATTCGCACGCTCTTCCGCGACGAGGAGCTGTGATGCGTCGGTCCACCAGACGCCTCTTCGCCAAGGGCTTCGCCGTCGTGGCGGTCGTCGCCTTCGCGCTCTTCCCGGTCTACTGGATGCTGGCCACCGCCTTCAGTGCCCGCGCCGGCAGCCGGGGAGCGGCGCTGGTGCCCACCGCTTTGACCCTCGACAACTTCCGCTTCGTCCTCGACGAGGGCGGCTTCCTGAGGTATCTGCAGAACTCGCTGATCGTCGCCGTCGCCACCGTGCTCCTCAGCGGCTTCCTCGCGTTGTTTGCCGCCGTGGCCGTCGCACGATTTCGTTTCAGGTTCCGCACGTCGGTGTTGGTGATGATCCTGATCGTGCAGATGGTGCCGCTCGAGGCGCTCGTCATCCCGCTGTTTCTTCAAGTGCGCAGCCTGGAACTGCTGAACACCCTGCTGGGCCTGACAGTCGTGTACGTGGCGTTCTCGCTGCCGTTCGCTGTCTGGATGCTGCGCGGTTTCGTCGCGGCGGTGCCGGTGGATATCGAGGAGGCTGCGTACGTCGACGGGGCATCCTGGCCGCGAATGTTCCGATCCGTGCTGCTGCCGCTTGTGGCGCCGGGACTGGTTGCGACCAGCGTGTTCTCGTTCATCTTGGCCTGGAACGAGTTCATCTTCGCATTGACGTTCTTGAACGACGACGCGAAGTACACCGTGGCGGTGGGACTCAGGCAGTTCTTCGGCCAGTACGGCACCAACTGGGGCGCGGTGATGGCCGGATCGGCGCTGATCACGGTCCCGGTCATGGTCTTCTTCGTCCTGGTGCAGCGCCGCCTGGTCGCCGGACTCGTCGCCGGCTCGGTGAAGGGATGACGGCGCGCGCCGAGCTGCGTCGTCTCGTCAACGGCGTGCTGCTGCCGGGATTCATCGGCACCGAACCGCCGTCATGGCTGGCCCGCGCCGCTGCGGACGGACTGGCCGGCGTCGCATACTTCGGACACAACGTCGTCGACCGTGCACAGGTCAGCGAGCTCTCGAACGCGTTGCACGCCCTTGGTGACGGCTTCCTCGTGGCGTCGGACGAGGAGGGCGGAGACGTAACCCGGCTCGAGGCCCGCCAGGGATCGTCGTACCCGGGAAACGCCGCCTTGGGCAGGCTTGACGACACGCCTACCACTGCCGCCGTGGCACGGTGCATCGCGCGAGATGCGCGCCTGGCCGGGATTGACATCGTCCTGGCACCGACCGCCGATGTGAGCTCCAATCCCGACAACCCCGTGATCGGGGTCCGATCCTTCGGTCGCGACACCGAGCTCGTGGCGCGGCACACCGGGGCGTTCGTGACCGGCCTGCAGAACGCCGGGGTGGCCGGCTGCGCCAAGCACTTCCCTGGACACGGTGACACGGCGGTCGACTCTCACGTCGGCCTGCCGGTCATCGAGGCCGACCTCGCGACGCTTCGACGACGCGACCTGCCGCCGTTTGCCGCCGCGATCGAGGCGGGCGTGCGATGCGTGCTTACCGCGCACATCCGCTTCCCGAGCCTGGACCACCGGCCGGCCACGCTGAGCCCGGTCGTCCTGGGTCTGCTGCGCGACGAACTGGCCTTCGACGGGGTCATCATCACCGATGCCCTCGACATGCACGCCGTCTCCCGAACCGTCGGCATGGGCCCCGGCGCAGTCGAAGCATTGTCGGCAGGCGCCGACCTGCTCTGTATCAGCAACCCGCGAGACGACGAGGCCGAGTTCGAGTTGGTCTGCAGCGCGGTCATCGACGCGGTTCTCGAGGGGTCGCTTGCCCGTAGGAGGGTGGAGGAGGCACGGGAACGGGTTCGAGCCCTGGCCGCATGGGTCTGCGAGGCGCGGAGTACGCCGCTGCCTGACCCGGAGCCCGACGTGGGCTTGGAGGTGGCCCGACGCGCCTTGTCGGTGACTGGCTCGGTCCGGCTCCGTGGGACGCCGCACGTCCTCGACATTCGGACCCACGTCAACCAAGCCGCAGGACGGCATGGGCCACGGCTGCACGAGGAACTGGTGCGACGAGCACCTGCAACCACCAGCTCCAAGGTGAGATCCGATGGAAGAGACGAGGCCGCATCGACGATCGTGGCGCAGGCGCAGACGACGTCTCGGCCGGTCGTGGTGCTCGTCGACGAACCGCACCGGGACCCGGCTCAGGCAGCGCTGCTGGCGGCCGTCACCTCGGCGCGCCCGGACGTCGTCGTGGTCAGCTCCGGGTGGCCGGACGAGCGGAGCGCACTCGGCGACAACGTCGTCGTGATGTTCGGTGCGGGACGCGTCAACGCGCAGGCGGCGGCAGAGGTTCTCCTCGGATGACCGGCGGCGGACAGATCGGCTACCGCTCGCTGCCCGTGCCGGCGACGATGCCAGCTCTCGTGCTCGCCGTCGACCTCGGCAAGAGCCGGTGCCGTGTCGGTCTGTGGCGTCACGACCGCCCGATGGCTACCGCCGAGGGCGCCGGCGCTCCAGGGTTGGCCGAGCCGGGAGGCGTGCGAGCGGCGGCCGATGCGATCGGTTCGCTGGTGCCTCACCTCCGCGACAGTGCCGACGTCCGCGGGAGCGGGAGCCGGCCGGACGTGGCCGCGGTCGCTGCCGCTGGAGCCACTGCGGCATCCGAGGCCGCCACCGCGCTGGCGGGTCTGGTCGCCGACGACCTCGGCATCGACATGGTCGTCGTGGTCGGTGACTGCGTGGCCGCCCACGCCGGCGCATTGTGGGGCGATCCTGGAGTGGTGCTCGCGGCCGGTACCGGCTCCGTGGCGATCGCCGTGTCCGGCACGGGCGAGTGCCGGCTGGTGGACGGATGGGGTCAGTGGCTCGGCGACGACGGCGCGGGCGCCTGGATCGGGACCACCGCGCTGCGCGCGGTCCTGCACGCGCGCGACGGGCGTGGCCCGCTCACAGCGCTCACCGAACGCGCCGAGGCTCGCTACGGCGACCTGGCCCGGTTACCCGCGACGATCGCCGCCGGTGGCAACCCCGCCCGCGCTTTGGCGATGTTTGCTCCGGACGTCGCCCAATGCGCGACGTCCGGCGACGCGGTCGCCGAGGCCGTCTTGGACGATGCCGCGCGCGCGCTCGTCGACACAACCCTGGCCGCGGTGCGTGGCGCCCGACGCAACGGCCCCGTGCCAATGGCGTTCGTCGGCGGACTTTCGCGTTGTGAGCCGATGCGCAGCCGGTGGCGCGCCGGCCTCGTCGCGGCGTCGACCCGCTACGGCATAGCCGTCGACATCCGTGAGCCTGCAGGTACCGCGCTCGACGGCGCCGTCCTGCTGGCTCGTCGCAGCGGCCTGCCGCACCAAGCACAGACCGTGCGGGTGCAAACGTGCGGTGGAGGCTCGATGAGCCGCCCGCACGACTCAGTCGGTGACCGCCTCGACGACCTCGACACGGAGCAGGTGCGCCCGGGCCTGGAGGATCTCGACATCCGGAGCAGCGACGAAGTGGTCGGTCTGCTGTTGGCTGCGGAGTCCGAGGTACCCGCCGCCCTGGCAGCCGCCCAGCCGGCGATCACCGCGGCGGTCGAGACCGTCGTCGCCCGGATGGCCGCCGGTGGGCGACTGCTGTACGTCGGCGCAGGGACCCCCGGCAGGCTGGCCGCTCTCGACGCGGCCGAGTGCGTCCCCACGTTCGGTGTGCCGCCGAACCTGATCGTGGCCGTCATGGCCGGGGGCGACACCGCGCTGCACCGCGCTGCCGAGGGCAGCGAGGACGACGATGGCGCAGGCGCCGCGGACCTGCGCGCGCAGGCGGTCGGTGCCACCGACGTGGTCGTGGGGATCAGCGCCTCCGGGCGGACGCCGTACGTGCTCGGTGCCCTCGAGGCGGCGGGTGACGTCCGTGCGGCCACCGTGGCCGTCGTCAACAACGCGGGTAGCCCGCTAGCCGCCGCGGCCGACCACGCTATCGAGGTGCTGACCGGCCCAGAGGTCGTCAGTGGCTCCACTCGGCTGACGGCAGGCACGGCGCAAAAGATCGTCCTCAACACGATCTCGACGACCGTGATGGTGCGCCTGGGCAAGACATACGGCTCCCGGATGATCGAGGTGCAGGCCACGAACGACAAGCTGCGCCGCCGTGCCACCCGGATCGTGCGCGAGATCACCGGCGTGGACGAGGACGCTGCACGCGCCGCTCTCATCGCCGCGGGGTGGCGGGTGAAGACGGCGCTGATCGTGCTCCTCGGGGGCGTCAGTGCCGACGTTGCGCTGCGCCGGCTGAATGCGGCGGGCGGTCGCGTGCGCGAGGCGCTCGGTCGGCCTCACGATTCCGTGGTGACGCGGTGATCGTCGTGGCGGTGACCTCCGGAACGTCGGTCGATGCCATCGACGTAGCCGCCGCCGACCTGCAGATCGAGGGCGCGGCCGGCGTCGCAGGACAAGTCGTGCTGCGCCCGCTCGGCCACCTGGAGCAACCCTGGCCGGCCGAGCTGCGCGAACAGCTGCTCGCCGTCCTCCCGCCCGCGACCACGACCGCCAAGCAGATGTGCGCGCTTGACACGTTGGTCGGACAAGCATTCGCCAGCGCCGCCGTCACCGGCATCGACGAACTGACCGACGGCGCCGCCCAGCTCGTCGTCTGCTCCGGTCAGACCGTCTTTCATTGGGTCGACGGGGACCGTTGTCTGGGGACCCTGCAGCTGGGTCAGCCAGCGTGGATCGTGGAGGCGACCGGGCTCCCGGTCGTGTCGGACCTACGTGCGCGCGACGTCGCGGCCGGCGGCCACGGTGCCCCCCTCGCCAGCACCCTCGACGCCCTGTGGCTGGCGGGGCCGCATGACGACCGCGCTGGCTGCCGCGCCGCCCTCAACCTCGGGGGCATCGCCAACGTCACGATCGTGTCCGGACCATCGGAACCCGTGCGCTCATGGGATACCGGACCGGCGAACTGCCTGCTCGACGCCGCCGCGCAGCGGATCAGTGGCGGCACCGCCCGCTGCGATGTCGACGGCCGACTGGCCCGGGCCGGCAGCGTGCGACATGACCTGCTCGAGCGCCTGCTCGCCGCGCCGTACTTCGCTCTGCCGCCGCCGAAGTCCACCGGTCGCGAGATGTTCGACGCAAGCTTCGTCGACGCGGCGCTGCAGGGGCTGGAGGGGGTCGACGACGCCGACCTGCTCGCGACGTTGACCGAACTTTGCGCGGTCACAGTCGCCGACGCCCTCGGACCGTACGACGTTCGCGAGGTGGTTGTCTCCGGGGGCGGCACCCGCAACGAAGCCCTGCTGGCAGCCCTGCGTCGGCGTCTCGGCGGCGTTGCGCTGGTCACCAGTGACGATCTGGGGCTCCCGTCGTCGGCCAAGGAGGCCTACCTCTTCGCGCTTCTCGGCCTGCTCACCTGGCATCAGGTCCCATGCGTGGCGCCCGGCACTGACGGTGCCGGCGCGACGGGCGCGCGCGCCCGCCACGTGCTAGGGCGGATCAGCCCCGGCGATCGCCGGCTGGTTCTTCCCGACCAGATCGCACCGCCGCAGCAGTTGCGTGTCGAGGCGGCGTCGTGACCGCGCGCATAGTCGCGAGCGTGCGGGGGGGCCGACGAGCGCGACGGCTGGGCGTGGGGGCCGCTTTGGTCGGCGGGGTGCTTCGCACAGGCGACGTGGCGATCCGCGACGGCGTCGTCGACGCCGTCGGCCTGCCCCCCGCCCCCGGTGGGGCGATCGCGGCACCGGGCCTGGTTGATCTGCAGGTCAACGGATTCAGCGGGATCGACCTGATGGGCGCCGATGAGCAGGCGGTGCAGGCGGTCGGCCGTGCCTTGGTCCGGCACGGTGTAACGTCCTACCTGCCGACCATCATCACCGCCGACGCGGGCAGGACTGAGCGTGCCCTCTCCACGCTGCGTCGTGCCGTCGACACCCCCGACGCGGCCGGTGCCCGGCCGCTGGGTGTGCATCTCGAGGGCCCCTTCCTCTCGGCCCGACGCCTGGGCACCCACCCCCCCATGCATCGCCGCGACCCTGACCCTGTGCTCCTGCAGCGATGGCTCGAGGCGGGACCCGTCGTCGCCGTGACGCTCGCGCCGGAGCTGCCGGGAGCTCTCAACCTGGTCACCAGGCTGACCGGCGACGGGATCCTCGTCTCGGTCGGGCACAGCGACGCGACAGCTGCGCAGGCGCACGCTGCCTTTGACGCCGGTGCCCGCACAGTGACGCACCTGTTCAACGCGATGAGCCCGCTGAACCACCGTGCGGCGGGGATTCCTGGGGTCGCGCTGTCGCGAGACGACGTCGTCGTACAACTCCTGGTGGACGGCCACCACCTCGCACGCGACGTCGTACGGATGGTGTGGCGGGCGGCCGCAGGCCGGGTCGTCCTCGTCACCGACGCCACCGCGGCGGCGGGTCTGGCACAAGAGTCAGGCAACGGTCGGTACGCCCTCGGTGACGTCGACCTCGAGCTGCGTGACGGCGCGGTCCGCAACGCCGACGGGCAGCTGGCGGGAAGCGCGGCGACGCTCGATGCCGCACTGCGGGAGGCACACGCCATCGGCATTCCCCTCGACGCGGCCCTCGTGGCCGTCACCGAGGCGCCAGCCGCGTTGGTGCGACGCCGCGACATCGGTCGCCTTCTCCCAGGTGCACCGGGCGACGTCGTCGTGCTCGATGACGCCCTGGTGGTACGGGCGACATACCGCGAAGGGGCCGAGGTGTGGTCATGACCGCCCAGGGCACGCTGTTGGACCACGAGGTCGGTGAGCAGCCTGAGGTCCTCGCCCGGCTGCTCGACTCGGTGTTGCCACGCCTGGACGAGCTACGGGCCCAACTGCGCCCCGAGCGTGCTACCGGGGTGGTGCTCGTCGCGCGCGGCAGTTCAGACAATGCCGCCCGCTACGCGCAGTATCTCTTCGGGCTTCGGCTGGGTCTGCCGGTTGCTCTGGCGACCCCGAGCCTGCACACGGTCTACGGGACCTCACCGCAGTTCGACCGGCAGATCGTCGTGGCCGTGTCGCAGTCTGGGGCGTCACCGGACGTCGTCGAGGTCTTGCGCGCCGCCCGGGAACAGGGTTGTCCTGCCCTGGCAGTGACGAACGACCCGCAGTCGCCGCTCGCCGCGCAGGCGACGTTGGTCCTTGACCTCGCCGCCGGTGAAGAGCGCTCCGTTGCGGCCACGAAGACGTACACGGCTTCACTGCTGGCCATGGCCCTGCTCGCCGTCGCGCTCGGTCCGAGCGGGCAGCGCTCGAGCGCCGAGCGCGAGCTGCGCACGTTGCCCGATGCGGTGCTAGCCGCGCTGCAGTGCCTCGCCGCTGTTGAGTCCGCTGGTGAACATCTGGTCGCGGCCGACCGCGCGGTCACCGTCGGGCGGGGGCTGAACCTTGCGACGGCGTACGAGGCGGCGTTGAAGATCACTGAGCTGAGCGGCATGCTCGTCGCGCCGTTCTCTCCTGCCGACCTGCTTCACGGCCCGATCGCGGCGGTGGGACCATCCGTGCCCGTGCTGCTGGTTGCTCCGGCAGAGCCGAGCCGCGACAGCGTTCTCGACCTTGTGCCGGCGTTGCGTGAGCGCGCGGCTCCCGTGCTGGTGATCACCCATCCCACTCCGGGTCGCGGCGCCGCAGCGCTTGACGGTGCCGACGTCGCTGTCCCGTTGCCCCTGGGTCCCGGGGGCCCGGTGGCGCCGTGGCTCTCCCCGCTCGTCTCCGTCCTGCCAGCGCAGTTGCTGGCGGCGCGCCTGGCGGCACTGCGCGGCGCCGACGTGGACCGCCCTGCGGGACTGACGAAGGTGACCTCGACCCGGTGACCCGTCCGCTCCCGCACCTGCGCTGCCGCCACCCGCGGACGGTCCCTCTACCGGCTCCGAGGTTGGCGCAGTGAGGGTTCTCGCGGTCGGCGCCCACCCCGACGACCTGGAGATCCTTGCCGCTGGGACCCTCGCCAGATTCCACAGCGACGGCCACCACGTCACGATGTGCCACGTAGCGAGCGGCAACCGCGGCAGCTACGACGCGAGCATGGAGGAGACGGCCTCCACTCGGCTGGCCGAGGCACGGGCGGCCGCCGCACAGATCGGCGCCACCCATGTGACCTTGGGCGTCCCCGACTGCGAGGTCGACGCCTCCGACCCGGCTCAGCGCCGACTCGCGGTCGACCTCGTACGCCGGGAACGTCCTGACCTCGTGATCACGCATCCGGCCAACGACTACATGGGCGACCACAACGAGGTCTCGCGGCTGGTGTTCGACGCCAGCTTCTTCGCCTCTGTGCCGCTGCTGGAAACGGGCGAGGCGCCGCACGACATCGTGCCGGCGCTGTACCACATGGACACCTTGAACGGGCTCGGCTTCGTCCCCACCGAATACGTGGACATCAGCGACACGATCGACACCAAGACGAGGATGCTGCAGGCCCACACGAGCCAACTGGCCTGGCTGCGCGAGCACGACGGTGTCGACATCGTCGCCGACATGCGCACCGCGGCGGCGTATCGAGGACTGCAGAGCGGCGTGGCTTTCGCCGAGGGCTTCACCGCCTGCCTGACCTCGCTGCGCGTCCGGACGCACCGCCTGCTGCCGTGACGAAAGGACAACGATGGGACACGACACCGCTTTCGACCACGGACTCGCGTCCTTCATCCCTTACCGCGACGTGGAGGAATGCACGCGCGTGCGTCACATCACCCGCGAGCAGCTGTGCGCGCACCCGAACCCTGACTTCAGGATCCGCGTCATTGAGGACGCCGCGTCGTTCTACGGCTCCTTCGCCACCGACCTCGTCGACCGGATGCGCGCGGCGCGCGACCACGGCGACTCTTTCGTGGCGATCCTGCCCGTTGGGCCCGTCCCGCAATATCGGCTGGCGGCCGCACAGATCAACCGTGAACAACTGTCGATGCGACACGTCCACACGTTCAACATGGACGAGTACGCCGACGAATCCGGACGAACCGCCCCACCGACGTGGGAAGCGTCGTTCCAACGGGCGATGTGGGAGCAGTTCTTCGGCCTCGTGGACCCTGATCTGCGCCCGCCGGAGAGCCACATCCACTTCCCGACCACCGAGGCACTTGCCGGCTACTCCAGCCGGCTCGCCGACCTCGGTGATGCCGACGTCTGCTACGGCGGGATCGGGTGGAGCGGCCACATCGCGTTCTGGGAGCCGCAGCTCGGCGACGAGTTCGGGGACGACTGGGCGGCGTTCGCGTCGCAGGGCGCGCGGCTGGTGGAGCTGCACCCGATGACGATCATGCAGAACGCCTTGCACACCTTCGGCGGCGACTGGTCGTGGGTGCCGCCGAAGGCCAACACGATCGGCCCCAGGGACATCCTGGCCGCCCGCCACCGCAGTTTCTGGCTCGACGGCGATCTGGGCGGCGGCGTGTCCTGGCAGCGCTTCATTGCCCGCCTGGTCGCGCACGGACCGTTGACGCCGTACGTTCCGGGCTCGCTGCTGCAGACCCGACCCACCGACTACACCCTCCTGTCCGGCGTCGCTGACAACGTCGAGGTCAACGCCGCATGAGGGCACGCATGAACCGGCTCTTCGCCGCCGACGGACGCTGCTTCGACGTCGCGATCGACCACGGCTTGTTCGCAGAGCCCACGTTCCTGTCCGGCATCGAGGACATGCGCCGAGCTGTCGAGGTGGTGGCGCAGGCGGCACCGGACGCCGTGCAGCTCTCGCCGGGACAGGCCCACTGGCTACAAGACATCCCGGGACCAGCCAAACCCGCCCTGGTGCTGCGCACCGACATCGCCAACGTCTACGGTCGCGATGCCGCGGACGAGGGGCAGTACCTCTTCAGCCAGCTGGCCGAGCGCGCCGTCGACCAGGCCGTGGTTCTCGACGCCGCCTGCATTGTCGTCAACCTGCTGTTGCTCCCCGGCCATCCGCAGCTGTACCACGCCTGCCTACGCAACGTCTGCGAGTTGCGCGCGGCGTGCACCCAGGCCGGGATGCCGCTCATGGTCGAGCCTCTGGCGATGCGGCCAGGCCGCGGCGGATACGCAGTGAACGGGGACCTGTCAACGATCGTCACGCTCGCCCGCCAGGCCGTCGAGCTCGGCGCCGACGTGATCAAGGCAGACCCCAGCGACAACATCGAGGAGTACGGCGCCGTGGTACAGGCCGCGCTGGGCCACCCACTGCTGGTGCGGGGAGGGGGCCGCGCCGGCGATGCGGAGATCTTGGAGCGAACGGCAGCGCTGATGGCGCACGGTATCTCGGGGATCGTGTACGGACGCAATGTGATCCAGCACCCGTCGCCGGCGGCTATGACCCGCGCCCTGATGGCCGTCGTACACGACGGTGCCACGGCGTCCGCCGCCCTGGCCCTGCTGCAGCCAGAAGGCGACGGCGCAGATGGCTGATCGTCGGGTCGGGGTCGGCATCGTGGGCGGCGGCCTGATGGGGCGGGAGCTCGCCAGCGCCATCGGGCGCTGGCACCATCTGTCGGACATCGGCATGCGCCCGCACCTGGCCGCCGTCTGCGACATCGACGCCTCGGTACTTGCTTGGTACGAGCGCCTCGAGCCGACGCCACGGCTGACCCACGATCTGCATGACCTGCTGTCCGAACCCGGTGTCGAGGTCGTCTACTGCGCCCTACCTCACCACCTGCACGCCGACTACTGCACTGCGATCCTGCGTGCTGGAAGGCACCTGCTGGCCGAGAAGCCGTTTGGGATCGACCGCGAGGCCAACCGCCGCATCCTGCGCGAGGTGGAGGCACATCGGGACCTGCTCGTGCGGTGCTCGTCGGAGATGCCGTTCTACCCGGGAGGACAGCGGGTGTTCACCTGGCTGGCGGAACGACGTTTCGGACGGGTGCTCGAGGTCCGCTCGTCGTTCCTGCATTCCAGCGACCTCAACCCCGACAAGGCGATCAGCTGGAAGCGGCGTGCACAGACCAACGGAGAGTACGGATGCATGGGGGACCTGGGGATGCACGCGATGCACCTGCCGCTGCGGATGGGCTGGCGGCCGCACAACGTCAGAGCCGTGCTGAGCAACGTCGTCACGACCCGCCCCGACGGGCAGGGTGGCACCGCCACGTGCGACACCTGGGACAACGCCGTCCTGTTGTGCGAGGCCGAGGACGCCGGGCATGTGTTTCCCCTGCGCATCGAGACCAAGCGGATCGCGCCCGGAGAGACCAACACGTGGAGCATCGAGGTCGACGGGATGGCCGGCTCGGTCTCCTACAGCACAAAGCAGCCGAAGACGTTGCGGTGGATGGACTATCGGCCCGGTGGCGAACAGGCTTGGCAGACGGTGGACCTCGGCGCGGTGTCCGCGTACCCCACCATTACCGGCGAGATCTTCGAAACCGGCTTCAGCGACGCGATCCTGCAGATGTGGGCAGCCTTCTTCGACGAGCTCGAGCATGGGCGCAGCGGTATGCGCCAGCCATTTCACTGCGCGACGCCGCAGGAGGCGGCCGCCACACACGAGTTGTTCACTGCGGCGCTGCAGGCGTACTTGACCGGCAGCACCGCCGCCGTCGCTCCGGCCGCGTCCGATGGCTGACGTCATCTGCCTGGGCATCCTCGTCGTCGACGTGCTGGCCTGGCCGGTCGACGCGATGCCGCAACGCGGATCCCTGGCCCTGATCGACGGGGCCACGCCACGGGCGGGCGGGTGCGCCTTGAACACCGCGACGACGCTCGCCCGCTTCGACCTGGACGTGACCGTGGCCGGTGTGGTCGGCGCCGACGCGCTCGGCGGCTACCTGCTCGAGACGATCACCCAGCGGGGTCTGGACAGCCGGATCGCGCGCAGCGTCCAGCATCCCACGTCAACCAGCGTGGTCCTCGTGGCCAGCGATGGTGAGCGCACGTTCTTGCACAGCCCCGGAGCGAACGCCTGCCTTACCGAGGACACCTTCGACGTCGACACCCTCGCCTCCGCCAAGGCGGTGCATCTGGGAGGGTCGCTGCTGATGCCCGGCCTCGACGGCGAGCCGGCAGCTCGGCTCCTGGAACAGCTGCGCGCCCGCGGCGTGCACACCAGCATCGACAGCGCGTACGACGCGGATGGCCGCTGGCACCGCTTCCTTCCCATGCTGGCCCACACCGATCTCGCCACGGTCGGATGGGCAGAAGGTCAACACATCACCGGGGAACGCGAGCCAGACAGGATCGCCAACGCGCTGCACCGGCACGGGTGTCGCGAGGTGGCCGTCAAGATGGGACCCGAGGGCAGCTACGTCAGCGGCGCCGGCCACCGAGGACACCACGCGGCTTTTCCGGTCACCGCGGTGGACGGAACCGGCGCCGGTGATGCGTTCACCGCAGGGTTGCTCTACGGACGGCTCGCCGGTTGGCCCCTCAGCGACGCCACTCGGCTCGCCACGGCCGCGGGCGCCCTCGCCACAACCGCAATCGGTGCGGTGGAGGGAGTCGGCGACCTCAGCCAGGCAATCGCGCTAGCAGGTCTGGACATCGACTCGGGAGGCGCGAGCTCGACCGGTGCGGCACAGCACCGTCGCTGCCGCGGATCCGGGTGGTGAGCACGTCGAGCAGGCAAGCCCGCGATGTGGAGCAGCGGCCGCGGCCCCGCTTCGACGTCGAGCGGGCGAGCCACCAGCTACGACAGCTTCTGCAGGGTGCGGTGGACGAGGGGCAGGTCCCCGGGGCGGTCGCTTTGGTGCGCTGGCGTGGTGAGCCCAGAATCCATGAGGCGTACGGGGCAGCCCAGACGTGGCCACACCATCGCCCGATGTGCCTCGACACGGTCTTCGACCTGGCGTCGTTGACCAAACCATTGGCCACCACGGGGGTCACGCTCGCCCTCGTCGACGTGGGTGCCCTGGCTCTGGACGAGGAGGTCACGCGCTACCTCCCGGAGCTGACCAGCCTCAGGGGTGCCGGTATCACATTTCGACGGCTGCTGACCCACACGTCCGGCCTGCCCGCGTGGTCACCTCTATATCTGTACGGGGATACCGGCGACGCGGTACTCGCCGCCGTCGACAACGAGGGGATCACCGGTCCCCCCGGTTCTCGAGTGCAGTACAGCGACCTGGGATTCGTCGTCCTCGGCATCGCGGTGGAGAGAATCACCGGCCAGCGCCTGGACGAGCTGGCCAAGGGGCTGATCTTCGCGCGGTGCGGCTTGCGGTCCGCCACGTTCCTACCACCGCCGGACGAGCAACGCTTCGCCGCGACCGAACGCGGAAATGGCTTCGAACAGATGATGCTGCACCGGGCCGGGCTCAGCTTCGACGGGTGGCGACAGACCTGCTACCCAGGCCAGGTCAACGACGGCATCGCTCACTACGCGATGAAGGGCGTCAGCGGAAATGCTGGTGTGTTCGCTGATGCCCACGACGTCGGGCTGCTGGGACAGATGTGGCTCGACGGCGGGTTCAGCCAAGGCCAGCGTGTCCTTTCCGCGGCGAGCGTGCGACTGGCGACGACGAACCAGTCTCCGTCCGGGGAAGCGCCGCGTGGTCTGGGATGGGTCCTCATGACGACGGCCGCACCGGCTCGCCATGAGCTGCCCCGAGTGAGCGGAGATTTCTTTCCGCCCACGAACTCACCATGGCAGCCGCGGCCTTCTGGCGAGTTGCTCTCTCCACGCGCCTTCGGTCACACCGGCTTCACCGGCACATCGTTGTGGGTGGACCCGGCCGCTGAGCTCGTGGCAGTCCTCCTCACCAACGCGACGCACCCCCAGGTGGACCTCGCCAAGGGGATCGACCGGCTTAGGGCGCGCTTCCACAACGTCCTGGCGGCGGCCCTTGAGGAGTAGACGCGCTGCCGGCGCGGCGGCTATGTCAGCACGCGAAGCGCGAGCCAGGATTGCGGTGAGGTTGCCGGTCTTCGGCAGGGTCCCGTAGGCCAGACCGCCCTGGCCCGCCACCCGGGTCGCGCAGAAGGCTCGGCCACGCCGGGATGCCCGTCGCGGACCAGGAGCGTGGCCTGCAACACGATCGCCATGCGCTCGACCAGCCAGCGAGCGCTCGACTCCTGCAGCTCAGGCAGCGCCTTCTTCACGTCTGCCACGGCGTCGGCCAGGCGGTCGTCGCGTTCGGCAATGGCGTCGACCTCCCGCCAAGAACGCGTCGACGGACTGCGGTGAGCAGGCCATGGCGCGCAGGACGTCGAGGCACTGGATGTTGCCCGACCCTTCCCAGATCCCGCTGAGCGGGGCCTGGCGGTACAGCCGCGGCAGGCCCGACTCCTCGACGTACCCGTTGCCGCCCAGGCACTCCAGCGCCTCGGCGGCATGTCCGGGAGGGCGCTTGCACACCCAGTACTTGGCCACCGGCGGTACTAGGCGCCGGAACGCCGCCTCACGTTCATCGGCCCGTGCGCTGTCGAACGCCCGCGCCAACCGAAGCGCCAGCGCGGTGGCGGCCTCACTCTCCACCGTCAGGTCGGCGAGGACGTTGCGCATGAGCGGCTGCTCGGCCAGGCGCCGGCCGAACGCGCTGCGATGGGCGGCGTGCCAGGCGGCGCTGGTGAGGCCGTGGCGGATCCAGCCGGCGGCTCCGCAGACGCAGTCCAGCCGGGTGGCGGCGACCATTTCCATGATCGCGCGCACGCCGCGGTGCTCCTCGCCGACCAGCCAGCCGAGCGTGTCGTCGAACTCCACCTCGCTCGAGGCGTTGGAGTGGTCGCCGAGCTTCTCCTTGAGCCGCTGGATCCGTAACGGGTTGCGGCCGCCGTCGGACAGCCAGCGCGGGACGAGGAAGCACGACGGTGCATCCGCGCCCGCAGTCTTCGCCAGCACGAGGAACGCATCGTTCATCGGCGCCGAGCAAAACCACTTGTGCCCGCTGAGCCGGTACGCCGTGCCGGCCCCGCCGCGTGCGACCGGGACTGCGGTCGTGGCGTTGGCGCGTACGTCGCTGCCGCCCTGCTTCTCGGTCATCGCCATGCCGAGCAGCGCTCCACGCTTGTCCGTGACCGGCGCGAAGGCGGGGTCGTAGGTGTCGCTGGTGGCCAGCGGCTCCCACACGGCCGCCAGGTCCGGCTGGTGCCGCAGAGTGGGCACGGCGGCGTACGTCATCGTCAGCGGGCACAGCGTGCCTGAGTCGATCTGCGGCCACAGTAGGTACTTGGCGACACGGGCGACGTGGGCGCCCGGTCGCGGGTCGCCCACGGGCCGGCGGAGAGGCCGTGACGTACGCCGGCCGCCATCAGCTCATGGTAGGCGGGGTGGTAGCGCACGTCGTCGATGCGGTTGCCGTAGCGGTCGTGGGTCAGCAGCTCCGGCCGGCTGGCGTTGGCGGCGCGGCCCCGCTCGATCCAGGCCTGGTCGCCGACGAGGCGCCCGAGGGCGTGCAGCTCCGATTCGGCCCAGCCGGCACCTTCGCGGCGTACCGCCTCCTGGAGGGCGACGTCGTCGGCGTACGCGTCGAAGCCCTCACGCGGCGGCGGCTGGTTGCGGAGTTCATGGGTGGCGGGGCATGGCTCGAATCCTCGATCGGGGAGAAGATCGGCCTGCCAGGTTGCGCGTGTTGCTGGGCTCGGCGGCTGCGCGAGCGGCAACCTTGGGGACTCGTCCGTGCCATGGGACGGCAAAGTCAGCCAGCCTCCACGCGGTCGCACGCTGTTGCCTCGCCACCTCTACTTTCTGAGCATGGAGCCAACGCAGACAGCGGTGATTGTCACCGTCCCCGAAGCGGAAGCCGTCGTTTCCAGCCACCGCGCGGCGCTCTGACGCCTTGGCCGAAAGAAGCTGGGTCGGTGGAGCTGAGGGGACTCGAACCTCTGACCCCCTCGTTGCGAACGAGGTGCGCTACCAGCTGCGCCACAGCCCCAGGAGAAGTGCGGAAAACCGCGAAACCGGGGGCAAACTCTAACGTGCAGGGCACGTGCTGGCTCCCGTGGTCAAGGGCAGGAATGGACTCATAATCCTCCGGTCGCGGGTTCGAGTCCCGCCCGCCCCACGACCGGCGCCTCGAACGCCCAGATGCCTGCGAGCCGTGCGGCGGTGACTGCGTCCGCGATCTCGCCACCTTGCTCGTTGAGCGACCGGCATGGCTCGGGCAGTGACCGCACAGCGCCCGGTTTGTCCCGCTCTGGTCGTCGCTCAGCGAGCAACGGGCGACGGGGCACCCGACGCCGTCGCCGTGGCAGATCATCCGGACTGCCGAAGGTTCGTACGCCGCCGACTCGTAGGTAACGTCTCCGTGCCAGGGCGTGGACAGGTTTCCTATGGTCGGCGTGCGGCGGGCGGGCGCCAGGGGGCGTCGGTTGCCGGCGGGCAGCCGCGGTGGTGTCGCCCGGCGTGGTCAGGAGACGCGTACGACGACGACGTTCGAGACACGGCCGGAGACGGGATCGGTCACGCGCAATACGTTCGGGCCCGGCCGGCCCAGCTCGACGTAGGTCCGGTACGTCTCACCGTCGACCAGCGCGCTGGTCGGGAACGCCGTCCACGAGCCACCTTCGCGGCGCTGCACCTGCAGCGTCACCCCGTCACCGCCGGGGTAATGGCCGGTCAGCGCTATCCGCTCGTAGCTGCCGGCCTGCGTACTGCTCGCCGTCACAGTGATGGGGGACGGACGGGTCCCGGTCGGGCGGTGGTCGCGCTCGCGGCCGCGATCTGGGTT
>JALYMZ010000324.1 GCA_030773435.1 Actinomycetota bacterium
GCGCACCGCCGCCGAGCACCCGCATCGCCGAGGAGAACCGCTCGATCGAGCGGGTCCGCGCCGCCCGGTCATAGCGCCGGAGCGCCCCGGGCAGCAGGTAGGCGGCCCACACGGCGGCGATCAGCACGAAGATGACTCCCGAACCCACGAGTACGACGGTAGGGCCGGGCCTCGGCGTCAGGGTGCAGCCGTAGCGGTGTGTCGCATGAGCACTTCTGTGACTGATGTGACCACCGGCATGACGCTGATCGGCCTCACCGACGAGCCGCCTCCCACCGCTGCAACAACCCGTCCGGCACGTCTTCCGCGGTCAGCGCGAAGAGGACGTGGTCGCGCCAGGCACCGTTGATGTGCAGATACCGCGAGGCCGTCCCGATGCACTGGAAGCCCAGCTTCTCGACCACCCGCAACGAGGCAGTGTTCTCCGGCCGGATCGCCACCTCCATGCGGTGCAGGCCCATCGCCTGGAACGCGTGGTCAACGGCGAGCGCGACCGCGGTGGGGATGATCCCGCGACCGGCGTACCGCTGGTCGACCCAGTAGCCCAGCTGGCCGAACCGGGCCGACCCCCAGACGATGTTGTTGACGGTGACTTGGCCGACCAACCGACCGTCGTATGTCACCACGAACGGCAGCATCCGTCCCTGCCGGGCCTGCGCGCGCATCTCGCGGACCATCCCCCCGAAGCCCGACGCCCACGGCTCCCCGCCGGGCGGCATCGTCGCGTCCCACTCGCGCAGCCACTCGCGGTTGCGGGCACGCACCTCCGCCCACGCCTCGGCGTCGCGGCGGCGGATCGGCCGCAGCCCCACGGGACCGGCCGCGAGGTCCACCGACCAGCCGCGGGTCAGTGGTCGCCTCCGGCGATCTGGTCCACGGCGTGGCGCAGGACCGGCGCGAGCACGGCCAGCCCGTCCCGCACGCCGCCGGTCGATCCCGGCAGGTTGACGATCAGCGTGCGTCCGGCGGTGCCGGCCAGGCCGCGGGAGAGCATCGCGGTCGGTACGCCGTGCGCGACGCCGTACGCGCGGATCGCCTCGGCGACGCCGGGCACCTCGCGCTCGATCACCGCGCGCGTCATCTCCGGGGTCAGGTCCAGCGGCGTGAGGCCGGTGCCGCCGGTGGTCACGACGACGTCGGTGCCGTCGGCCACCGCCGCCCGCAGCGCCGCCTGTACCGGCTCACCGTCCGGCACCACCTGGGCGTCGCCGACGTCGCAGCCGAGGTCACGGAGCGCCGTGACGATGAGCGGTCCGCTGGCGTCGGGGTAGACGCCCACCGCCGCCCGGTTGGAGACGGTGACCACCCGTGCCCGCACGGTCACGTCCCGTCCCGCGGCGGCGCGGGCGGCCGACCTCGGTCGCGGTGCCACTCCCCGCTGCGCCCTCCGCTCTTGGCGTCCACCCGTACGTCGGTGATCACCGCGCCGCGGTCCACCGCCTTGACCATGTCGACGAGCGTCAGCGCGGCGACGCTGACCGCGGTGAGCGCCTCCATCTCCACGCCGGTGCGGTCGGTGGTCCGTACGGTGGCGGCGATGTCGACCCCGTCGCCGACGGGCCGCAGGTCGACGGTCACGCCGCTGATCGCCAGCGGGTGGCACAGCGGCACGAGGTCCGGAGTGCGCTTGGCCGCCATGATTCCGGCGAGCCGGGCCACCGCGAGCGCGTCGCCCTTCGGCACCCCCTCGCCGCGCAGCAGTGCCACGGTGGCCGGTGCCAGCAGCACGCGACCCGACGCGGACGCCACCCGAGCGGTGACCGGCTTGGCGGACACATCAACCATGTTGGCGGCGCCCGCCTCGTCGACGTGCGTCAGTCGATCCCGCTCGTCGGGCGGCGGCTGCGCGGGTTCAGAAGTCACGGTCGACCACCAGCACGTCGACGGTGGAGCCGGGTTCGACCAGGGGGATGTCCTCCGGCACCACGATCAGCGCGTTGGCCCGAGCCAGCTCACCGATCAGGTGCGAGCCGTGTCCGCCGACCACGCGGACCTGGGCGCCGCGTGGTTCGACCGCGAAGACGCCACGTACGAACTGCCGCTTCCCCGGTGCGGACCGGATCTCGTCCCGGCACACCGCACGGACCAGCGGACGCCGGTAGGGCAGCTTGCCCATCATCCGGCGCACCGCCGGCACCACGAACGTCTCGAAGGAGACGTACGCCGAGACCGGGTTGCCGGGCAGCGTGAAGATCGGGATGTCGTCCTCCCCGACCGTGCCGAACCCCTGCGGCTTGCCCGGCTGCATCGCCACCTCGCAGAAGTCGACGGTGCCGAGCTTGCCGAGCACCTCCTTGACCACGTCGTACTCGCCCTTGCTGACCCCGCCGCTGGTGACCACGAGATCGGCGCGTACGAGCTGGTCCGACAGCGCGTCGGCGAACTCCTGCGGGTCGTCGGACACCACGCCGACGCGGTAGGCGATCGCGCCGGCCGCCCGCGCGGCCGCGGCGAGCGCGAACGAGTTGGCGTCGTAGACCGAGTCGGACGCCAGGGCCGTGCCCGGATCACGCAGCTCGCTGCCGGTCGACATCACTACGACCCGCGGCCGTGGCCGGGAGCGCACTGAGGCCCGTCCCAGTGCGGCCAGCAGCCCCACCTCGCGGGGACCCAGCAGCACCCCTTGGTCGAGGACCAAGTCGCCGGCGCGGACGTCCTCGGCGCGGGGGCGCACGTACAGGCCGGTGACCGGTGCGCGGTCGATGAGCACGTCCGCCACACCGCGGTTCGTCCACTCCACCGGCACGACCGCATCGGCCCCGGGGGGCAGCGGCGCTCCGGTCATGATCTTCAGCGCCGTTCCGGGCGAGAGCGCGTACACCTTCGACTGCCCGGCCGCGATCTCGCCCAGCACCGGAAGCCGCACCGGGTGGTCCTCGGTGGCGTCCGCCACGTCGCAGCAGCGCACGGCGTAGCCGTCCATCGCGGAGTTGTCGAACGTCGGCAGGTCGATGGGGGCGATGACGTCCTCGCAGATCGGCAGCCCCAGAGCCTCGAGCAGCGGCTGGTCGTACGGCGGTAGCGGTGTCACCGCGTCCAGGACGCGCTGCAGGTGGGCGTCGACGGAACGCAGCCCCGCGTGCGCAGCTGGCATGGACACGACCCTAGTCCCGGCTGGGGGGCCCGGCGCGGTCGCCGAGGACGGCCGCATCCGGGATGGCACCGCGTCCGTCGTCGGGTTCCCCCACCACCGCCGCTCCGACGACGCGGACGTCACGGCCGAACGTCCAGTCACCGTGCACGACGAGGCTGTCGCAGGCGACCAACGACGGAGGGCCGTGCGGGAACCGGGCCTCGAAGTCACCCACGAGCTTGTACGGCGGGGCCAGGTCGACGTACGGCGCCGCGCAGCGGCCGTCGGCCAGCGTCAGCTGCGAGTCGTCCCCGACCTGGTAGACGTCGGAGCGCAGCACCAGCAGGTCGTTGGTCGTCTTCACCGGCAGGAACCGCGACCGGTCCACCTCGATCACAGCTGCGTCGTCGAAGACCTCGATGGCAGCGCCCATGGCAGTCTCGATCTGGACGACCTGCGGGGAGTCGGCGTCTGCCGGGTCGACGCTCTTGACGTTGCGGATCAGGGGCAGGCCCAGCAGGCCGGACCGCTGCTCGAGCGTCGCGGCGAGCGCGCGGAGGTCCAGCCACAGGTTGTTGCAGTTGAAGAAGCGGTGCCGGTTGACGTCGCCGAAGGCGTCGGTGTCCTCGGGACGGGTCTGCGCGGACTCGCGCAGCACCAGCCGGCCGTCACGCCGGCGCCGGGCGAGATGCCCACCCTTGCGGTCCGCCGGCGTGCGCCGGCACGCCTCCGCCGCGAACGGGACCCCGAGCCGGGCGAACCACGCGGCCAGCCGCGGGTCGGCTCGGGCTCCGAGGTTGTCGGCGTTGGAGACGAACGCGTAGCGGTACCCGGCATGGAGCAACGCCGCCAGCGTGCCGGAGGTCTGCAGGGCGGTGTACAGGTCACCGTGGCCGGGCGGGCACCACTCCAGCGACGGGTCGGCGGACCAGCGCACCGGAGTGAGGTCGTCGGCGCGCAGCTTCGGCTCCCGGTTCTGCAGGAAGTCCAGGGGTAGTCCCTCGACGGCCAGGTCGGCGTACGGCTTGAGCGCGGTGAGCGTGTCCTCCCGGGTGCGGAAGCTGTTCATGAACAGCACCGGCAGCCGGACGTCGTACTGGGCTCGCAGTGCGAGCACCTGGCCCGCGATCACGTCCAGGAACGTGCGCCCGTCGGGACGCGCGACGAGCAACGACTTGGCGCGGTCCATGCCCATCGAGGTGCCAAGCCCCCCGTTGAGCTTGATCGCGACCGTGACGGCGAGCGCGTCTCGAACGGAGTCAGGGGCCGGGCCGAGGTCGGCCAGCCGCGGCAGCTCGCCGATCGGCTCGAGCTCGTCCTCGGCGATCATCCCCGTCTCGCCGGACTCGAGCACCTGGTAGTAGTGGGAGAACACCTCGACGAAGCGTGGATGAACCCCCGCCTGCACCATCATCGCGCGTGACTGCCGAAGACCCTGCGCGCTCATGGGGCGCATCGTAGGGGACGCGGGGTGCCTACAGTGTTCCGGTGGCGCCCGCAGCCGGACCTGCCCGGCACCGAGACCGCGGCCGCGGCGGTGAGCCGGACGACCCGGTAGGAGCCGAGAAGTCTGCGATCCGCCGTGCAGCGCTGGGCGCCCGTGGCACGCTGCTCCCGGAGGCCGTGCGGCGCGCCGGGCAGGAGATCGCCGCCGTGCTCGCACAGCAACCCGAGATGGGCCAGGCCGGGACCGTCGCCGGGTACGCCGCGATGGGCACCGAACCGCCCACCGAGCCGGTGCTCGACGCCTTGCTGCGGCGCGGTGTCCGCGTGCTGCTGCCGGTGCTGCGTGACGACGACGACCTCGACTGGGCGCACTACGCCGGCCGCGACGCGCTCACCGTCGGCCGGCACGGCATCGCCCAGCCGCGCGGGCCGCGGCTCGGTGTGGACGCCGTCGCCGAGTGCGACGTGGTGCTCTGCCCGGCGCTGGCGGTGGACGCCCATGGCACCCGGCTGGGTCGTGGTGGCGGCTCCTACGACCGCGCACTACCGCGGCTGCGGGCGCAGACGTGGACGTGTGCGCTGCTGTTCGACGGCGAGGTGTGCGACCGGCTCCCGCACGCCCACCACGACCGTCCCGTCCACGCCGCCGTGACGCCCAGCGGTGTCCGCCGCTTCCGGCCGGTCTGACCGGACCAGGTCGTCGCGGCCGAGCGTCACCCCCGTAGCGTGAGCCGGGTGACCGGTCAGTTCACCGACCTGCTCGCCGCCAACGCCGGGCACGCCGCCGAGTTCCCGCTCGCCGGTCACGACGGTGTGGCCCGTGCCGGCGTGGCGGTCGTGACCTGCATGGACCCCCGCGTCGACCCGCTGTCGATGCTGCGCCTACGGGCCGGGGACGCGGCGATCCTGCGCAACCCGGGCGCGCGGGTGACCGACCACGTCCTCGCCGGCATCGTGCTCGCCGTTCACCTGCTCGGCGTAGAGCGCGTGCTGGTCGTCGCCCACACCCGCTGCGCGGTGGCGGGCACGGACGAGGAGACGCTGCGCCGGCGGGTCGCTGGGGTGAGCGGCCAGGACGCGTCGCGGGCCAGCCTCGGCGCCGTGCCGGACCAGCAGGCGACGTTGCGCGCCGACGTTGCCCGGGTGCGGACACATCCGCTCGTGCCGGAGAAGGTGGCGGTCGGCGGCTTCCGGTACGACGTCGACACCGGCCCGCTGAGCCAGTTCGTGTGACCGTCAGCGGGGCGCCAGGACCAACCGGTCGGTGGCGGCCTGCTCGACCGCCGCTCGCGACGACGGCCACGGCAGCGTCTCCCCGCGCGCCCACAGCTCGGTCTGGTCGTCGTAGTGGCGGTGGAAGGCGTGCCCGGAGACGCCGGTCAGGTTGATCCAGCGGGAGTCGTCCATGTCGTCGAGCGAGACGACCATCCGCATCGACGGCGCCCAGTCGACCTGGTAGCCGCGGTCCGCACTCCAGCCGGTGGCGTTGACCACCGACTCCCCGCCGCCGAGCTGGTAGGGGCCGCGGTTGAACAGCCACTCCACCGGCGCGATCCCGGACTCGCCCAGCGACTGGTGCACCAGCTCCAGCCGGTGCAGGTGACCCCAGGACCACAGCGCCGGGCTGCGCGCCTGCCGGCGAGTCATCTCATAACGGGCGTCGGTCATGGCCGCCATCAGGATGTCGTCGCGGGTCTCCCGCACCCCCTTGGTGTCCACGTCGTCCCACCAGGCGTTGTCGGGGTCGCTCAGCAAGGACCGGACGACCTCGAACCACCGGTCGTCGCCGTCGGGCCACACCTCCTCCGGCAGCTGGTCGTGAAAGGTCAGCGCGAGCAGGTTGGCCCACACGACGTTGAAGTACGCCGCAGCTGCGGAGTCGGCGGGCTGGTCGAACGCCCATCCGGCCAGGAGCCGCTGCCCGGCGCGGACGTAGCCCTCCGCCACGTCGACATCCTCCAGGTACGGCACCAGGACCGCCGCGTTGCCGTTGCGCGTGTCCAGCTGCATGCGGGTCATGTCATCCACGCTCAGCGAACGGTCGCTCTCGATCAGCGTCGCGATCCGGTCGCTGCGGTAGCCGTAGGACCACGAGCTGCCCAGGTAGTACGGGTACGACGGGGCTGCGACGGCCTGGTTGGCGGTGACGATGTAGCCGATCTCGGGGTCGACGACATGCGGCAGGGCGTCGAAGGGCACGACGTCGTCGGCCCATTCGTACGCCGGGTTCCAGCCGGGCACCGGCCAGTCTCCGGTCCCGGTGCGCCGGATCGGGATCCGTCCGGGCGCCTGGTACCCGATGTGGCCGTCCACGTCGGCGTAGACGAGGTTCTGCGCCGGCACCTCGAAGTCGCGGGCGGCGGCGCGGAACTCCTCCCAGCTGCCGGCAGCGTCCAGCGCGAACAGCGCGTCCGCGGTAGTGCCCGGAGTCAGTGCCGTCCAGCGCAGCGCCACGGCGTACGACCGGCTCCTCGAGTGCTGCCCCGGCGTGCGCACCGCGCCGACACGGGCGATCCGCTCATCGACGTCGGAGACCAGCGGACCATGCCGGGTGGCCCGCACGGTGAAGGTCCTGTCGACTCCCCCGGCGACGTCGATGGTCTCCTCGTGGGTGTGCAGCGGCCGCCACCGGCCGGCGTAGCGGTAGGTGTCGCCGGCGACGTCTTCGAGGTACAAGTCGGCGACGTCCGGCCCGAGGTTGGTGAAGCCCCACGCGATGCGGTCGTTGTGGCCGATGACCACGCCGGGAACCCCGGCGAAGGTGTAGCCGGAGACGTCGAAGGGACAGCCGGGCCCGACGTCGCGGCAGTGCAGACCCATCGGGTACCACACGCCGGGCATGGTCGGCCCCAGGTGGGG
Source organism: Actinomycetota bacterium (assembly GCA_030773435.1). GTDB lineage: Bacteria > Actinomycetota > Actinomycetes > Propionibacteriales > Nocardioidaceae > JALYMZ01. The sequence continues at coordinate 7,379 of JALYMZ010000324.1, forward strand.
GTCGTTGGCCAGCAGCGGCTTCCCGGTGTTCGTGCGGTCCCCCGCGACCACCCAGCTGTTGGAGCCGAGCCCGTGGCCGGTGCCGAGCAGCGTCGGCAACGTGTCGGTGACCCGGTCGAGTCGTCGGAACGCGGCGAGCACCTGCGGCGACAGTGGCGCGCGCGTGGGTCGCCGGGAGTCGTTGTGGGTGGCGTGGGGCTCGAAGACGCCGTCCACCACGGCCCCGGTCGTCACGATCGGGTCGTGCCGGCGGTAGGGGTAGGGCGGATACAGCTGTGCCACCTGCCGGCGACTCACCGACTCGGTGGCGAGCACGCGGTCGATCTCGTCCTGCATGTCGCCGCGCAGGTCCCAGGCCATCGCCTTCAACCACGCCAGAGAGTCGGCGGGACTCCACGGTTCGGGTGCGTAGTCCAGCCCGCGGAGCGCCAGCACGGCGTACTCCAGCGACAGCTCCGCCGCACTGCGGTCCTCCAGGTAGGCGTTGACCCCGGCGGAGAATGCTACGAGGTAGCTCCGGGTCTCCATGTCCAGGCGGGCGACCTCCCGCTCGGCGACCTCGCGCCAGCCCAGAGTCCGCACGAACATGTCCGCCTCGAGCGTCGACTCGCCGAACAGCTCCGACAGCCTCCCCGCGGTGACGTGGCGGCGAAAGTCCATCTCGAAGAAGCGGTCCTGGGCCTGCACGAACCCCTGGGCGAAGAAGAGGTCGTGCGCGGAGTCGGCGTAGATCTGGGGAACCCCGTAGGCGTCGCGGAGCACCTCCACCTCACCAATCAGGCCCGGTGCGACGAGCCGACCCTCGGTCTGCGGGAAGGACCGCCGTACCGCCCAGCCCGCGGTCAGCAGCGCGGCGACCAGCGCGACCAGGACCACCACACCGACGACGGACGCGATGCGGGCCCAGCGGTGCACGTCGGCCATTGTGCCGTGGCCGTACGCGGCCCCGTGGCCGCTCCCTGACGGTGGTCCTTAGCCGGCCGGTGTTTGGCGGGCAATCACCGGCGAGGCACAATTGGCAGTCGACGAGGCAGAGTGCCAACTCCCGGTTGTCGACGGCTGCCAGTGTGCCGAGGAGACGCATGCCGACCTACCAGTACGCCTGCACCGCGTGCGGTGATCAGCTCGAGGTGCGCCAGAGCTTCAGCGACCCGGCTCTGACCGAGTGCCCGAGGTGTCAGGGTCGGTTGCGCAAGGTGTTCAGTGCGGTCGGTGTCGTCTTCAAGGGCTCGGGGTTCTACCGGACCGACAGCCGTACCAGGGCCAAGGAGGGGTCCGACGGCGCGGGCTCGGGCGCCGCGGATGCGGCGTCGGAGTCTCCGGCCCCTGGTGACACGGCGGGCAGGGCCGGCGACACGCGGGACAAGCCCGGGGGCACCAAGCAGCGCGACCAGGCCGACGACAAGTCCGCTGGCCAGCAGTCCCCGAAGCCCGCCGAGGCGACCGCGAACGCGCGCCCGCCGGCCTGACCGACCCGGCGCGCGCCTGTGGACGAGCGGGCCATGCGGGCGGCGGTTCTTCGTACCCTCCCGACATGACCTCCCCGTCTGTGCCCGCCCGTCTCGTCGCGACACTGCGCGCAGTGCGGCGTGCGATCTCCTGGCACCGGCGGATGCTCGCCGCCGGCTTCGCCGCCGCCGCGGTGGTCGTGGGGCTGGACGTGGTCGCGCCCCCACCACCGCCGACGGCACCCGTCGTGCTCGCCGCACGCGACCTCCGCGGCGGCAACGTGCTGCGGACCGACGACTTGGTGGTACGGCGGCTCCCGCCGGATGCAGTGCCCGCGGGAGCACCGGCGGCGCCGACTGCGGTGGTCGGTCGAGTGTTGGCAGGACCCGTTCGTCGGGGTGAGCCGATCACCGACGTCAGAGTCGTCGACGGGCCGCTGGCGCGCGGCTACGGTGACGGGCTCGTCGCAGCGCCAGTGCGGATCGCCGACGCAGCAGCGGTGGAGTTGCTGGAGGTCGGCGACCGCGTAGACGTGCTCGCACCCGATCCGACCGGCGCACGACCCACGGCGGTGATCGTCACCCGCGCCCCCGTGGCGGCACTTCCCAACCGCCCTCCCGGCGCGGATCCCGAGACCGCCGGAGCCCTCGTCGTGCTCGCCGTGCCGTCGCCAGAGGCGCGGCAGCTCGCCGGACACGCCGTGCTCGGGCCGCTGGTCGTGACGCTGCGCGAGTAAGGTCGCGACAACATCGACGACCTCGCCGTCGCCGTGGTGATCGGGGCCGCGTTCGTGGGGCTCCTCTCCGCACCTCCTCGTCAGCCGCGATCGCCGTCAGTGGTGATGGGGTGGGATCTCGCGGCGCAGCGACTCGTCGCGGTCGTCGTGCTCCTCACCCCAGACGGGGTCTGCCTCCTCCACGGTGCCATCGGGCAGCAGCTCACCCAACGGGTCGCCATGCGGACGGTCCGGTGGCCGCGCAACGGCCGGGTCGTCGGTCATGTCGTCTCCAACTCGACCGTGCGCACCCACGACGGCGTGAACTCGGGGTGCAGCGGCACCCATCCGGTCGTCTCCCGTAGTCGGCGCGAGGACACCCGGTGTGACCGGGTCAGCTGCTCCAGGCGGTCGCCGGCCACACGCATCAGCGGCTTGGCCAACCAGGACGCCCCGGTGCGGCCCCCCTGCCGCGGCAGAGCCTCCGCGAACACCGCCCGACGAACCGGCTCCGCACCCACGTTGTAGACCCCGGACGGTGCCGTGAGCGCGCACACCACCGCCGTCCCGACGTCGCGCGCGTGGACGACGTGCATCCAGCCCGCGGGGTCCCCCATGCCGACCGGGTGACCCGCGTGCGCACACGCGAACCGCCACTGGGTCATCGGGTCGTCGCCGACGATGCAGCCGAACCGCAGCACGACTGCGCGGCGGTGGGCGCAGGAGAAGCCCGCGGCGAAGGTCTCCGCCACCGCGGCCGGCTCGGTGGCCGCGGTGACGGCCATCGGGCTCGACTCGTCAAAACCAACTATTTGACATATTTCCGCAGGTCAAGCTCACGCCCTCAGGTGGAGCCGCCCGGGGCCGGGCACACATCAGACCCGACCCCGAGCGGAGACTAGAGGCGGCCCAGCACCCTCGACAGGTGCGACCACGGGGCGAGGTTGGGCTTCGCCCCCCGGATGCTGCCCCATGCGGGCAGCGAAGGCGGGAAGTCCTGGGAAAGCAACGAGCGCAGCCGTTCGACCTTCCCAGGAATCCCACTGGTGTCATTTTTCTAGCAAACGATAGACCTGCCATCTACCCACTCAGGGGAGTCACACAGGACGCCCTCAGCGACCCGCTGACGGCCTCGGACAGGTCCGGCGAGGGTTTCCTTCTGCCGTGATCCTGAGGGCCTCTGCGAGCCTCTGAGCAGGTCGGGCGTCGAGCATCGCGGTCAGGTCGGCGCGATCCGCACACTCATGCCGAATTGAAGATGCTGTTGGCAGCGAGTTGCGTAATGTTGTCCCCGTGCCGGAAATAGATCGAGTCTCCGCCAAGCCTCCGCTGACGAGATCCCAATGCTTCTGGGGCACCGGAAACGCTGTAGCGGCTGCCGTCTTCGTAGCGGCCTCCATCGTTGCGTTCGTGACTGATCGAGCCGGTAACCTCGACGTCGCTTGGAGTGGTTCATTGGTGGCCATGTTCGCCCTGGGCGCGGCCGATTACCTCGTCTGGCGCGAGGAACCGCCGACGTGGATGCAAATCCTTCAAGGCATCACGGTCCTGACCTTCGCCGTCTTGACGGTTGCTCGGATCTTGTAGAGATGAACGCACGGAGCTGCCGCTGAGCGGCCACCGGCGCGCCTCTCGTCGGGCGACGGGAGAGAGCCGCAGGCGCTCCGAGGTCCACGTCGCGCCCCGGTACGGCACCGGCATGACCTCGATGCGGAGAAGGGACCGGAACACCGCCCGCTGCACGTCCACCGGGGCGGCGAGGAAGGCCGCGCCGGGGTCGGGGGCTCCAAGGATCGGTGAGGCGGTCGAGCGGCGGATGCCCTCGGTGAGCCGGGCGTCCACCTCGGCCAGTTCGGCGGTCACGACGGCGGTCGCCTTCGCCAACTGCGGGCCGATGATCGAGCCCAGGGCGTAGTCGGTCTCGAAGGACTCCAGCCGCGCGGCCAGCACCCCCCGGCGCGCACGGTCGGCGGCAAGGTCGGCGTCGATGTGCGGGTGCATCGCGGCGACCACGCGCGGGTCGCAGACCATCTCGGCCACCACGCCGCCCAGGTACTCGTCGGTCCGGTCGCAACTGATCGTCAGGTGCGCCGACTCCGTGCAGCGGTACAGGAACCGGCGCTGGTGCGGGCGGGACTTGGTGCCGCCGTGCGGTGCTGCGCGAAGTTGCCCGCTGCACTTGCCGCAGGTGTAGATGCCCGCCCCCAACCAGCGGGTCGCGTTCCCGTCCTGCTTGCGCCGCGAAGGGTCGATGAGCAGCCGGTGGACCGCGCGCCAGGTCTCCTCGTCCACAATCGCGGGCCACTGGGCCTTGCCGACGATCTCGAACTCAGCGCGGCCCTGTCGGTAGTCGGGGCGGTCGGGTCGACCCGTGCTCATCAGCCCGGCGTTACGCGGACGGATCAGCACGTCACGGAGCCGCTGGTAGGTCCACGCCTTGCCGGTCGAGGTTGTCAGGCCCTGGTCGTTCAGGTCGCGGGCGATCGCGGCAAGGGTGCGCCCAGCGAGCACCGCCGCCGTCGCGTCGCGGATGATCGCGGCGTCCTCCTCGACGATCTTTGAACGCCGTGCCTGTCGTAGCCGTACGGTCGCGGCCCACCCCGGTAGCGCCCATCGGCGGCTGCCTGCGCCTTCGCGCGGCGGGTCCGCTCGCGGGCGTGGTCAACCTCGTGCTGAGCCGCAGCACCGAGCATCCGGGCCACCATCCGGCCTGAGGCCGGGGACTCCTCAAGGTCCACCGCGCGCCGGTAGAGCCGGTCAGGTGCCAGGCGACAACTCCCCGGACCTTGCCTGCCCGTACGTCGTCAGCATGGCGCGGTACTGCGGTCGGGGAGCACCGGAGTAGGCGTTGATGTCGTTGTCCACGAACACCGCCGCGACCTCCCAGCCGAGCCGCTCCGCGAGGGCTCGACAGTCGGCCTCCTGCCGGTCCACGCCGAGCCCGCGCCCTCGCGGTCGCGGCTGATCCGACAGTAGATCGCGGCGCCGAGTGCCGTCGTCAGGCGTACACCAACGAGACCGACTCCTGCACGAGCTGGCGTACGTCTGCCGCCCGCGCCGCGGCGGCGGCGTTGCGCGCGCCTTCGGTGCGGATCCGGTCGCCCTCGCGCCAGAATCGGCGGCGCAGCGCCGCGGCGCCGACGGGCGCGTGGGTGGCGAGGTTGCACACGGCATCGTGGCCGGCGAACGCTGCCGCCAGCCGGTCCTGGTCGGAACAGCTCTCCCGAGACCGGGACCACGCCGGCCGCAGCCAGTGCCCGGCCTCGAGCAGCGCCCGCGCGGCCGCCCTACCCAGGACCCCGGTCGCCCCAGTGAGAAAGACCTTCACCACCGTGTCCTCATGTCGGTATCCTCCACCTGCTCCCCGTCGGCTAACCGTCCGTGCAGGATCCCCCGCACTGTGTAACGATGCGATAACGAGATCCAGCCGGACTGTACGCAGAATCCGGCGACACGTCATCACACGGTCCGCGGTTGGCTCGAGCGGTTCCTGCCACTCACCGCCCCAGGTGCCGAGCAGGAGCTGCGCGACCTGTGGCGGACCAACCAACATCAGTGGCGTGCCGGGAGCCGGATCGTCGTCAACAGCCTGGTCGCTGGTCCGGCGACGAGTACCAGCGGTGGCTCGCTGACACGCTGATCGAGCAGTTGCTCTCGCCGGCGGCGACGGCGACGTGAGGGTCCCGACTCACGCGCTCGCCCGCTAGCCACGCCGGACGCGTAGGTAGTCGGCGACGACGTACTCCCCGAGCCGGGTGACGTCGGGTGTGAAGACCCGTCCACCGGCGCGGCGGGCGACCGCGTCGACGAACCGGGCCAGTCCCGGGTCGTCACCGAGCACGAAGAGGTTGAGCGTCGCGCCGTACCGGCTCAGCTCGTCGACCTGCGCCACCGTCGCGCGGATCGTCTCCGCCGTCGGAGGCCAGGTGAAGTGCGGGCTGGCGCCCGCGCGCAGGTGCGCGGTCGGCTCACCGTCGGTGACGACGAGCACCACCGGCTCGGCGCCTGGATGGCGGCGCAGGTGCCGGCCGGCCAGCAGCAGCGCGTGCTGCAGGTTCGTCCCCTGCACCCACTCCGGCTCCACCTCGGCGAGCTGCAGCGCCGAGAGCCGCCGGGCCACGAGGTCGAACCCGATCACCTGCAGGGTGTCCTGCCGGAACCGGGTCTCGATCAGGTGTGACAGCGCCAGCGCTGTCTGCTTCATCGACCCCCATCGGCCCTCCTGCACCATCGAGTACGACAGGTCGACGCACAACGCCACCGCGGCCGCGGTACGCCGCTCGGTGTCCACCACCTCGAAGTCGTCGACGGCCAGCGCCACCGGCCGGCCCGGCCCGCGGCGGCGCAAGGCGTTGCCGACCGTACGTACCGCGTCGATCGGCAGGTCGTCCCCGAACGCCCACGCCCGCGACACGCCGGTCGGCTCGTCGGCGGCGCCGCTGCGGTGGTCGTCGTGGTCGCCGCGGCCGGTCGCCGACAGCTCGGCGAAGACCTGCCGCAGCGCGGTCTGTCCG
>JALYMZ010000325.1 GCA_030773435.1 Actinomycetota bacterium
CCGCTGAGCCGGTGCAGCGCCTGCCGGACGACGTCGCGGTCGGTGGTCGCCCACATCGGCGGCAACGACGCGCGCAGGAAGCCGCCGTAGCGGGCGGTGACCAGCCGCGGGTCGAGCACGGCGACCACGCCGCGGTCACTCGTACGACGGATCAGCCGGCCGGCGCCCTGCGCAAGAAGTAGCGCGGCGTGCGGTGCGGACACCGCCAGGAACCCGTTGCCGCCCGCCTTGGCGACGGTCCGGACCCGCGCGCTCATGAGCGGGTCGTCGGGGCGCGGGAACGGGATGCGGTCGATGAGCACGAGCTGGCAGGTGTCGCCGGGGACGTCCACCCCCTGCCACAGCGACAGCGTGCCGAACAGGCAGGCGTGCGGGTCGTCCACGAACAGCCGCTGCAGCTCCGCCAGCTGCGCGTCGCCCTGGCACAGGATCGTCAGGTCGGGCAGCTGCTCGCGCGCCGCCTCGGCGGCAGCCTCCGCCGCCCGCCGCGACGAGAACAAACCCAGCGTGCGGCCCTGTGCGGCGTCGACGAGGGCGCACATCTCGTCGATCTGCGCCGGCCCCAGCCCGTCGCGGCCCGGCGCCGGCAGGTGCGCGGCGACGTAGAGGATCGCCTGCCGGCGGTAGTCGAACGGAGAACCGACGTCGACGCCCCGCCACGGCAGCACGTCGGGCGTCTCCGCGACCGCCTCTGGCGTGCCGACGGTCACCTCGGACGTGTCCGGGCCCGACACGGCGGTGGGCTCGGCGGCGTCCGGCTCCATGGAGTGGTCGACCCGCTCCGCGGGCTTGAGCCCGATGCCGCGGGCGACAGCGGCGAAGTCGCCGCCGAGCTTGAGCGTCGCGCTGGTGAGCACCACGGTCTTGCGGGCCAACAACCGGTCGCGCAGCTGCGCCGACACCTCGATCGGCGCGATCCGCAGCGCGGCCCCGCCGGGCCGCTCCCGGTCCGGCACCCATAGGACGTCGTGATCGGACTGCGTGGCTATGCGATCGGCCACCCGGCGTACCTCGTCGACCAGCGCCCGGGCTTGTTGCCTGGCCGCGTCGGGCGCCCCGTCGCCGGCGCTTGCGAGCGCCGACCCGCAGGAGCGAGCCGCGCCGCGCACCAGCACCACCGCGTTGCCCAGCTCCTCACCGACACGGTCGACCCGGCCGGGTGGCAGCGCCTCGATCGCCGCCCGTAACGCGTCGGCGGCGTCACCGAGGTCGTCGGCTGCGGCTCCCTCGACGAGGCTCCGCGCCCGCCGCGACGCGCGTTCGACCATGGCCGGGGCGAGCTCCTCGGTCGCCGACTGCGTCACCCGCGTCGACAACTCGTGCGCCTCGTCGACCACCACGACGTCGTAGTCGGGGATCACCGGCACGCCCTCGACCGCGTCGATGGCCAGCAACGAGTGATTGGTGACGACGATCGACGAGGCTGCGGCCTGGTCGCGGGCCCGCTCGGCGAAGCACTCGTAGCCGAAGGGGCAGTCGGCGCGGCCGAGGCACTCACGGGCCGACACGGACACCTGGTGCCACGCCCGGTCAGTGTGGCGGGGTGCGCTGTCCCGGTCACCCGGCCCCTGCTCGGCGGCCTGCCGCTCCGCCCACTCCCGCAGCCGCACGACCTCGCCGCCGAGCGACCCGGCGGGCACCTCGACGAGCGCGCCCTGGTCGTCGGGTGCCCCCTCGCGGACGCGGTGCAGGCAGGCGTAGTTGGAGCGACCCTTCAGCACCGCGTACGCCGGCCGCGTCCCCAGCACGGAGTCGGCGGCGTCCAGCAGGGCGGGGATGTCACGCTCGACGAGCTGGTGCTGCAGCGCCAGCGTCGCGGTGGCGATCACGACCCGGTCGCCGTGCAGCAGGGCGGGCACGAGGTAGCCGAGGGACTTCCCGGTGCCGGTACCGGCCTGCACGAGCAGGTGCTCGCCGCTGCACAGCGCGCGCTGGACCGCCTCGGCCATCTGGACCTGACCCGGCCGCTCCTCGCCGTCCAGGGACGCCACGGCGGCCGCCAGCACCGCACGCACGTCCGCCGGCGACGACGCGCCGGTGCCGTCGGCGCCGGAGTGGCCCACACGGTGGTCGGACGCCACCGCGTCAGGCTATAGCGCCGCGCGGACATCCGGTCGCGTGTCAAGGCCAGGTACCGGCGCCGCAGGGCTGCCGCCACG
>JALYMZ010000326.1 GCA_030773435.1 Actinomycetota bacterium
CGCTCGGCGTGGTCGGGGTCGGCGGCACGGTGCCCACCCCGGTTTCGGATCCGACCGGAGGGGACGTCGTACCGGCACTGGTCTCCGGCGACGCCGGGGTCGGCTCGTAGGAGCTCTGCCAGGCGGCGTCGGCGTCGCGGCCGGTGTACCACTTGTATCCCCACGCCACCGCGCCGCCCAGGCCGAGCAGCACCACCAGGTTGCGGACCTTGTGCGACTTTTCGGTAGGGGCCTCGAGCTCACCCTTCATCGCGGCGAGGGTGGCGGAACCGCGCTTCTTGGCCTCCTCTCGAAGGGGCCCGCTGGCCGCGGTCGCGGCGGCCGCGGCGGCGGTCAGCGGGGGGACGACGCCGGTGACGACCTTGTGCCGCGCCGTGCTGGCGACCTGCTCGGCGGCCGGTCGCACCTTCTGGTTGGCCTGCGCGCGGACCTCCTCCACCAGCGGCGCGAGCCGTTCCCGGGCCTCCTGCAACGCCGGTGTCGCCTTCTCCCGCGCCTGCCCCGCGGCCGGCGCGAGCGTCTCACGGGCCCGCTCGGCCATCTCCTGCACGCGGCTTTGCCGGTGGTGAGTCATCGGTGCTCGTCCCCTTCTCGCCATACCTGGCCATGACCTGTGCTCTCGATCCTGCCTCGTGCAGCGAGCGCGGAAACGTCGCCGCGGAGAACTGCCGGAGGCTGCGCTTGAGCGCCGTGACAGGATGGCCGGGACCCACCAGCCGGGCCGGCCGGCCCCACGTGCCGGGCGCGGCGTACGACGACGAAGGGCAGCCGCCGGTGGCATCTGCGCAGGGGAACCTCCACGCCACGCTGAGGACCAGCAAGGGCGACGTGACCGTCACGCTGTTCCCCGACCATGCACCCGAGACCGTGCGCAACTTCGTGGGCCTCGCGGAGGGGACCAAGGAGTGGACCGACCCGCACACCGGGGCGAGGTCGCGGGACCGCTTCTACGACGGGCTCGTCTTCCACCGCGTCATCGACGGGTTCATGGTGCAGGGCGGATGCCCGCTCGGCACCGGCACCGGCGGGCCGGGCTACCAGTTCAAGGACGAGCCGCACCCCGAGCTGACGTTCGACCGGCCGTACCTGCTGGCGATGGCGAACGCCGGCCCCGGCACCAACGGCTCACAGTTCTTCGTCACCGTCGCGCCGACCACGTGGCTGAACTTCAAGCACACGATCTTCGGCGAGGTCGTCGACCAGGCCAGCCGCGACGTCATCGACGCGATCGCCGGCTTGCCGACCGGGCCCGGTGACCGGCCGCTGGAGGACGTCGTCCTCGAGCGGGTCGACATCGAGCGCCGCTGACCTGCCGCCGACTTTCGAGCAGGGCGAGGGTTTGCCATGACCGAGGGCCACCGGCCGGAGTCCACGTCGCAGCCGGGCGCCGTGCCGACGTGCTTTCGGCACGACGACCGCGAGACCTACATCCGCTGCCAGCGGTGCGACCGGCCCATCTGCGCGGAATGCATGCGGCAGGCGTCCGTAGGGTTCCAGTGCCCCGAGTGCGTGGCGCAGGGTGCGGCGTCGGTGCGGCAGCCGCGGACGATGTACGGCGGCGCGGTGCGCGCCCGCGACAACCTGGCCACGGTGACGCTGATCGGGCTCAACGTCGTGATGTTCGTCGTCGTGCTCGGCACCGGTGGCCGAACCAGCCCCGTGCTGGCCGAGCTCGTCCTGGTGACCGGCGAGACGCCGGCCGGCTTCCCGCCGCGCAGCTTCGGCGTCGCCGACGGGGAGGTGTGGCGGCTGGTGACCTCCGCGTTCGTGCACGAGGAGGTCCTGCACATCCTGCTCAACATGGTGGCTCTGTGGATCTTCGGACCGACGCTGGAACGACTGCTGGGGCGCTGGCGGTTCGTTGGGCTGTATCTGCTCGGCGCGCTGTGCGGCTCCACCGCGGTCTACCTGTTGGCCGGCCCGAACACCTTCACCTATGGCGCCTCCGGCGCGGTGTTCGCCCTGTTCGGGGCCGCGCTGCTGGTGTCGGTGCGGATGCGTTACGACGTCAGCTGGCTGTTGACACTGCTCGCGGTCAACCTGGTGTTCACGTTCGTCGCCCCCAACATCTCCTGGCAGGGCCACCTCGGGGGTCTGGTCGGGGGTCTGGTGATGGGGGCCGCGCTGGCGTTCGCGCCGCGGCAGCGGCGGACCGCGCTGCAGCTGCTGGCGTTCGCAGCGGTGCTCGCGCTGTGCACCGTGGCCATCGTGGCGCGGACCCTGGCGATCGGCTCCGCCGCCTGATCGGCGGTCCAGCCGCTTACAGACCCGAATCGGGCGAGTCAAGTCGCTTCCCGACCCGAATCGGGCCTGGCCGAGTCGCTTCCCGAGGCGAATCGGGCCGGGTCGAGTCGCTTCCCGAGGCGAATCGGGCGGGGTCGAGTCGCTTCCCGACCCGAATCGGGCGGGTCGAGTCGCTTCCCGACCCGAATCGGGCCTGCCCCGCCGAAATGTGGCTAGGGGAGGCCCGGTTTCGCCTGCTAGCAGGCCAAATGGGGCGGCGCTGGCGGAGGGCAGGTGAGGCGCCGGGCCCGTTGTCCACACCGGTTATCCCCAGTGTGGAGAAATACAGCGGTGTAACGAGACCCGGGTCACTCCCACTTCATGGCAGCGACCAGACCAGCCAGGATCAGGCCCATGCCGATGGCCAGGTTCCAGTAGCCGAGGTCGCGCATGCCGGGGATGTCGGTGCCGGCGAGGTAGAACACGACGATCCACGCCAGCCCGATGACCAGGCAGGCCACCATCACCGGGGCGACCCACCGGCCCGAGCCCACCTTCACCGGCTCCCGGGTGGACCCAGCCGCCCCGGGGGTGGGCCGCGGGGGCGGCTGCGGCGGCTGCTTCTTGCGCGATCGGGACAAAGGCACGGCATCTCCTTTGCGACGATGCGGCCGCGCCGTACGGCCTCGAACTCTGCATTAGCGTAGTCGTCGACCACCCAGCACGCACCGGGAACACCGTGACGCCGCCCGCCGCAGCCCATCCGCCGGACCCTCGGCCCGGGAGCGGCGCCCGGCACCTCGCCGGTGAGCAGCCCCAGGTAGCACTCCCCGGCGCACAGCGTTCTCCACCGGCGGCGCCGCCGTCCTCGCCGGAGGCGAAGTCACCACTGTGGCGGGTCCTTGGCCCGCTGGTGTTCGCGCTGGCGGGTTTCCTGTTCGCCACCAGCGCAGGCAGCGCCCTGGGCACCGATCTGCGGCCGGCGAACAGCATCGGGTTGGCCGGCCTGGTCGAGCAGGAGCGGGCGGCGGTCGACGCGCTCCGGGAGCGGACCGGTGCGCTGGAGGAGGAGATCGAGGCCTTGGCGGCCACGGTCGCCGGCCGCCGGCTCGACGTCGTGACCACCCGGGTACGGCGGCTGCACGCGCCCGCCGGCCTCGCTCCGGTCACCGGCCCCGGTGTCGAGGTGGTGCTGGACGACGTTTCCGACGACCAGCCGGTCCCTCCCGGCCGCGACCCCAACGACCTCGTGGTGCACCAGCAGGACCTGCAGGCCGTGGTCAAGGCGCTGTGGGCCGGTGGAGCCGAGGCGATGACGATGCAGGGACAGCGGATCGTGTCCACCACCGGGATCAAGTGCGTAGGAAGCACTGTGGTGCTGCACGGCGTGCCGTACGCACCGCCGTACCGGATCGTCGCGGTCGGAGCGCCGCAGCGGCTTCGCGCTGCGCTGGCGGCCTCGCCGGCGGTGCAGGTCTATCTGCAGTACACCGCGCCGCCGATCAACATCGGCTGGAGGCTGAGCGCTGTCCTCGACTACGCTCAGCCGCTCCGCACCGGCTGAGGCTTCTTCGGCGGTCACACGCCGCCCACACCGGAGCAGCCGCAGACGGATCGGGGCGGGTCAGCCGCCGCGGTTCGCCCCACCGCCACGGTTACCCCCGCTGTTGCCGTTGCCGTTGCCGCCTCCGTTGCCGTTGCCGTTCCCGCCTCCGTTGCCGTTGCCGCGTCCGTTGCCGCGTCCGTTGCCGTTCGGGGGGTCCGTCGGCAGCGCCGGCGGGGACGTGATCGGGGTCTCCGTCTCCGTCTCCGTGGGGCTCTCGGTCGGTGATGGCGACTCCGTCTCCGTCGGAGTGCGGGTCGGACTCGGGGTGGGGGTCGGACTCGGGGTGGGGGTCGGAGTGGGAGTGATGGGGGACTCGGTGTCGGTCGGGGGTGGCTCCTCGGTCTCCTCGGGCCGGCTCGACACCGTCAGGAAGATCGTCGCCCCTGGTTGCACGGTGGCGCCCTGGCCGGGCGTCTGCCCGACGACGATCCCGGCGGGCTCGTCGGCCTCCGGGTCGAGGACCACCTCGGAGCCGAGGCCGGCGCCGTCGAGCAGCGCCTCGGCCTCGCTCTGGCTCAGCCCGATGACGCCGGGGACGACGAGCGGACCCTCCGACACCGTCAACTGCACGGTCGTGCCGACCTCGACGAGGCTCCCGGGCTCGGGATCCATGCCGACCACCTCGTTGCGCCGGTCCCCACCCGGCTCCCGGGTGACGTCCACCTTCAGACCCGTGTCGAGCAGCTGACGACGAGCGGGACCCAGCAGGTCACCGAGCACCGACTGCACCCGGACCTGGCGCACGCCGCTGGAGACCACGAGGTCTACCTCGCCCCGCGCGTCGACGAGATCGGCCGGCGCCGGGGACTGCTCGAGCACCGTGCCCGCACGAACCTCCTCGTCGGGCCGGCGCCGCACCTCGCCGAGAACCAGCTGCGCCGCCTCGATCCGCTCCCGGGCCTCGCCCAGCCGGTCACCCACCACGTTGGGCACGCTGGCCTGCGGCGGGCCGTCGTCCTCGACCAGTCCGGGCAGATAGAGCGCGGCCAGCACGAAAAGCCCGAGCACTGCCAGCGCGAGGAGCGCGTACCCCCATCGCCGGCCCCGCCGGCCGTCCTCCTCCTCCGGACGCGGGGACACCACCGCGGTCTCCCCGGTCACCGGGTCCGGTTCGAAGTCGAACAGGCCCGCGCCGACCGCCGTGGCACCCGGCGCCGCCACCGCGGCCGCGAACGGTGCGGTGACGGACTGCCCCGCCAGCGCACGTTCGATGTCGGCGCGCATCTCCGCCGCGCTCTGGTAGCGCTGCGAGGTCGGCTTGGCCAGTGCCTTCAGCGTGATGGCGTCGATCTCCGGCGGGATCGCCGGCTCGATGCTCAACGGCGGCGTCGGTTCCTCCCGCACGTGCTGGTAGGCAACCGCGACCGGGCTGTCCCCGACGAACGGCGGCCGCCCGGTCAGCAGCTCGTAGAGCAGGCAGCCGGTGGAGTAGATGTCGCTGCGCGCGTCGACCTGCTCGCCGCGAGCCTGCTCGGGGGACAGGTACTGCGCGGTGCCGATGACTGCGGCCGTCTGGGTCATCGTGGCCGAGGCGTCGGCGACCGCGCGCGCGATGCCGAAGTCCATGACCTTGACGTCACCGTCCGGGGTCAGCATCACGTTCGCCGGCTTGATGTCACGGTGCACGATCCCGGCCCGATGGCTGTAGTCCAGCGCCGCGAGCACGCCGGCGACGATCTCGAGGGCGCGTTCGGGGAGGATCTTGCGTCCCTCCCGCAGGATGTCCCGCAGGGTGCGGCCCTCGACGTACTCCATGACGATGTAGGGGATCGCCGGGCCGTGGTCGTCGGCGGGCGGCTCCTCGCCGGTGTCGTAGACCGCGACGATGGCCGGATGGTTCAGCGACGCTGCCGAATGTGCCTCGCGCCGGAACCGGGCCTGAAACGTCGGGTCGCTGGCCAGGTCCGTGCGCAAGCGCTTGACCGCGACCTTGCGGCCGAGGCGGATGTCCTGGCCTTGGCGGACCTCGGCCATGCCGCCGCGGCCGAGCAAGCGGCCCAGCTCGTAGCGCCCGCCGATGCGGGGTCCGCTCGGTGGCTGCGTGCTCATCCCGTCCCTCGCTGGATCACCGCTTGCATGACCGACTTGGCGATGGGTCCGGCCAGTCCGCTGCCGGAGATGTCGTCACGGTCGACGCCGGTCGCCTCGACGAGCACGGCCACCGCGACCTGCGGGTCGCCGGCGGGGGCGAAGGAGACGAACCACGCGAACGGGTTGCGGTCGTCGGCGCTCTGCGCCGTACCCGTCTTGGACGCCACCCGGATCCCGGGGATCGCCGCCACGCTGCCGGTGCCCCGGTTGGTGACCGCCACCATCATGGCTTGCAGGTCGGCGGCGACGTCGCTGCTGACGGCCTCGCTGAACGGCTCAGGCTCCGCCTCGGCGAGTGTGTTGAGGTCGGGGGAGCGCACCTGCGCCACGAGGTGCGGCTGCATGACCGTGCCGTCGTTGGCGATGCCGGCTGCCACCATGGCCATCTGCAGCGGCGTGGCCGCCACCTCGAACTGCCCGATCGCGGAGTAGGCCACCTGGGGGTCGTCGGGGTCGGCCGGGAACACACTCGGCGCGGCCGCGGGCAGCTCGTCGAACACATCGGCACCGAAGCCGAACCTCTGCGCCTGCTCGCGGATGGCGTCGGCACCCAGGCGCATCCCGAGGTCCGCGAACGCGGTGTTGCACGACACCGCGAGGGCCCTGGTGAGCGTGATCGTCTCGGCGCCGCAGCTGGTCCCGCTGTCGTTGCCGAGGGTTCGCGTGGTCAGCGGCAGGTCGAGCACGGCCCTGCCCGTGACCCTCGAGTTGGGCGTGTAGCCGCGTGACAGGGCGGCCGCGGATGTGACCAGCTTGAACGTCGACCCCGGCGGGTAGCGGGCCTGGGTCGCCCGGTTGAGCAGCGGCTGGTCCTCGTCGGCCAGGAGCTGCCGGCGCACCTCCTCGACCCGGTCGAGGTCGTGGTCGGCCAACCGGTTGGGGTTGTAGGTGGGGTTGGACGCCATCGCGAGGACCGCGCCGGTCTTGGGCTCCAGCGCAACCACCGCCCCCTTCGACCGTGGCGGCAGCGCCAGCAGTCCGCGGTGGGCGGCCCGCTGCGCCGCCGGGTCCAGGGTGAGCAAGACGTTGCCGCCCTTGGGCTGCTCGTCGGTGATGACGTCGACGACGCGGGTGACGAACAGTCGCGGATCGGTGCCGGAGAGGATGTCGTTCTGGGTCTGCTCGACTCCGGTCGCGCCGTAGACGTAGGAGTAGAAGCCGGTGACGTGGGAGTAGAGATTGGGTTGGCTGTAGGTCCGCTGGAACGCGAACCTGTCGTCGCTGCGGCGACTCTCGGCGACCGGGTCGCCGGCCACGAGAATCGGCCCCCGCTCCCGGGAGAACTCCGCGTCGCGGGCTCGCCGGTTGTCCGTGCGGTCGTTGAGCTCACCGGCCTTGACGAACTGCACGTAGTTGGCGTTCACCAGCAGTGCGAGGAACAGCGCCAGGCATCCCGTCGCCAGCACGCGGATCTGGCGGTTCATCGCGCCCTCACCACCTGGGTCGCCTCGTCCGCCTCCGGCGCGAAGACCTCCGGGGCCGGGCGCCGCGCCTGGTCGCTGATCCGCAGCAGCAAGGCGATGATCACCCAGTTCGCCACCATCGACGAGCCGCCGGCGGACAGGAACGGCGTGGTGAGCCCGGTGAGCGGGATGAGGTTGGTGACACCGCCGACGACCACGAAGACCTGCAGTGCGAAGCTGGTCGCCAGCCCCGCCGCGACCAGCTTGCCAAAGCCGTCCCGGCACAGCAAGGCGGTGCGCATACCACGCTCCACGATCAACGCGTAGATCAGGATGATCGCCATCAGGCCGGTGAGGCCGAGCTCCTCACCGAAGGCGGCGATGATGAAGTCGGAGAACGAAAAGGGGATCAGCGTCGGCGATCCCTCACCGAGCCCCTGACCGAGGATGCCCCCCCAGGCCAGGCCGTACTGGCTCTGGACGATCTGGTAGTAGGTGTCGGTGTCGGAGAACGGGTCGAGCCAGCCCTCTACGCGGATGCGCACGTGGTCGAAGAGCACGTAACCGGCGTACGCGCCGCCGGCGAAGAGCAGACCGCCGACGAAGAGCCAGCCGGAACGCTCCGTGGCGACGTACAGCAGGATCACGAAGATGCCGAAGAACAGCAGCGACGACCCCAGATCGGTCTGGAACACCAGGATCGCCATGCTGGTGCCCCAGGCCGCCAGGATCGGGCCGAGGTCGCGGCCGCGCGGAAGGTCGATGCCGAGGAAGCGGCGCCCTGCCAGCGCCAGTGCGTCGCGGTTGACCACGAGGTAGCCGGCGAACGCCACGACCAGCAGCACCTTGGCCGCCTCGCCGGGCTGGAACGAGAAGCCGAGCAGTGAGATCCAGATGCGGGCGCCGTTGATCTCGGTGCCCAGCCCGGGCAGCAGCGGCAGCAGCAGCAGCGCGATGCCGGCGAGCCCCAGGGTGTAGGTGTAGCCCTGCAGCCGGCGGTGGTCCCGGAGGACCAGGAGTACGACGACGAACAGCAGGACACCCAGCGCCGACCACACCAGCTGCGCCGGCGCGTACGGTCCCTGCGGCGGGTCGGCGTTCTGCAGCGACAGGTCCAGCCGGTGCAGCATCGCCAGCCCGAGGCCGTTGAGGGCGACGACCACCGGCAGCAGCACTGGGTCGGCGTACGGTGCGCATACACGCACCACGACGTGGGCGACGATGGCCAGCGCCGCGAGCCCACCGCCGTACCGGACGATGTCCGCGGGGACCTGGCCGTCTCGGGCCAGGCCGATGACGCCGTACGCGCCGACGCCGATCGTCAGCGCGAGCAGCAGCAGCAGCAGCTCGGCGCCCCGCCGCTTGCGGTGCACGAACGTCGGCGGCGCTGCGGTGGCGGCTGCGCTCACGACACGCCCCTGCAGTCGGTGCCGTCTTGCGGCGGTGTCCCCGGGGTGGGGGTGGTGGTGTCGCCGGCCGGGCTGGTGGCGGGCGCGGGCGATGCCGTCGAGCGGGGCGGCGGTGTGCGCCGCCGGTCCGGGGACGGCGAGGGGGACGGGCTCGGCGTGGTGTCCTGTGGTCCGGCCTCCGGCCGCTGCGCGCAGGTCACCGCGACGTCGTGGAGGTCGGCGAGGATGCGCTCGGCGTCGGTGAGGTCCTCCGCCTCGATACCGCTGGCGACCTGCTCACGCCAGTACGCCGGCAATGACCCCAGCGGGATGTCGCTGCCCTCGTGCAGCGACGACAGGGACAGACCCGGTACCTCGGCGTCGATGCCGCGGTAGATCGCGACCGTGTCGTCGCGGGCCTTCACGTAGTACTGCCCCTGCGTCCAGGAGTACGCCGCGCCGACGCCAACCACCAGGAGGGCGGCGACGACCGCGACGACGGCGAAGCGGCGCAGCCACCGGAACCGCTTCGGTGCGCGGGGGGCGTACCGCAGCTGCTCGGGGTCCGAGCCTACGTGCTGGTGCCCGACGGCCGGGTCGTCGTCGACGGGGTCGAGCTCGCCGGTGTCCGGGTCCCGCACGGCGGCACGGGCACTCTCGGCCATGTGCCCTCGCGCCTGCTCCCCGGCCGCGCCGACGAGCAGCGGTCCGAGGGTAGCGGCCGCCGACTCCTCGTCCACCGGCGTGCTCGCGTCGACCACGTCGGCGACCAGGCAGGTGATGTTGTCGGGGCCGCCGGCATCCAGCGCCAGGCGAAGCAGGTCCAGCACCGCCGAGTCGGGGCTGCCGCGTCCCAGTGCGTCGCGCAGCGTCGGCTGGTCCAGCACGGCGGACAGGCCGTCGCTGCACAGCAGGAGCCGGTCGCCGGCCTGCAGCGGGTGCAGGCTGAGGTCCGGCTCGGTGTCGTGCCGCCCGTCCAGCGCCCGCAGGATCAGTGACCGGTGAGGATGCGTGCGTGCCTCGTCCTCGCTGATGCGTCCCTCGTCGATCAGGCCCTGCACGAACGTGTGGTCGCGGGTGAGCTGGGTCAGCTCGCCGCCGCGGAGCAGGTAGGCCCGGGAGTCGCCGATGTGCGCCAGGCCGATCCGGTCCTCCGCGAACAGCGCGGCCGTCACCGTCGTACCCATGCCCTCGACCCGGGGGTCGTCCTCGACCAGCTCACCGAGCCGGTCGTTGGCCCGCTGCACCGCACCGGCCAGCGCCTCGAGCGGGTCGTCGGCGTGGATGCCGTCGAGCCGGCGCAGGGTCTGCACGGCGACGGACGACGCGAGGTCTCCGGCCGCGGCACCGCCCATGCCGTCGGCGACCACGAGCAGGTGCGGGCTGGCGAAGCCGGAGTCCTGGTTGTTCTTGCGGAGCCGGCCGACGTCGGAGGTGGCGGAGTAGCGCAGGGCGAGTGCCATCGCGAGACCGCCTACTTCCGCAGCTCGACGACGGTCTTGCCGAGCCGAACCGGCGTGCCGGAACCCACCGCGGTCGGCCGGGTGACCCGGGCGCTACCGAGGTAGGTACCGTTCGTGGAGCCGAGGTCCTCCACGAACCAGTCCTCGCCGTTGGTGACGAAGCGGGCGTGCCGGTTGGACACGTAGTCGTCGTCCAGCCGCAGCGACACGTCGCCGCCGCGGCCGAGCGTGATCGCCTCACCGTCCAGTGGCGCGGCCTGCCCGGCGTTGGGCCCCTCGGTGACCAGCAGCTGGGTAGGTGTGCCCCGCCGGCGCCGCGACGGCTTCGGCGGTTTGGCCCGACGCTGGGCGCGGGCGGCCGAAGCGGTGTCGACCCGGGCGCCGAACATGTCGGAGCGGATCACCGAGATCACCGACAGCACGAAGATCCACAGCAGGGCCAGGAAGCCGAGCTTGATCAGGGTCAGCGTGAACTCAGACACGGCGCGCCTCACCGCGGTAGGGGCCGGCGCCGTGCGGGTTGCGCAACACCATCACCGTGTTGCCGATCTGGATCTCCGCCCCGTCGTGCAGGACGGCGTGCTGCACGCGGCGGCCGTCCACCTGGGTGCCGTTCGTCGAACCGAGGTCCACGACGCTGACGTCGATCCCTTCGTCACTGGGACGCAGGCGGATCTCGACGTGTCGGCGGGAGATGCCGGGGTCGTTAACCCGCAGGTCCGCCTCCGTACCGCGGCCCACCACGACACCGGGGGGCTCCAGCGGGTGCCGCATGCCGTTGACCTCGAGGAGGACCGGTGCCCGGCGCACCGAGGTGTCGCTCAGCCGCTGCCCGGCGACCGGGGTCACCTTGGCCATAGCCTGGCCGGCCACCCGGAACCGTCCGGTGCTCAGGTCGTCACCCTGGCCCAAGGTGATCCGCACCGGGCCGGCGAAGACGTAGTGCTGCTCGTCGGCGTGCTGGCGCAGCAGCTCGGTCAGCTCGGCGGCGAGGGTTCCGCCGTACGGCGCCAACCGCTCGTGGTCGGAGGGCGACAGCTCGACCCGGAACGTATTGGGCACCAGCCGCCGGTCCCGGCTGAGCACCTGCGCGGACTGGTCGACCTCGCGCTGCAGCGCAGCGGCGATCTCCACCGGCTGCACCGCGCTGCGGAACACCCGGGCGAACGCGCCGGTGACGAGGTGCTCCAGGCGCTGCTCGAACCGGTGCAGCACGCCCATCGCTCCTCCTCTCCACGGCACGTCGGTGGCGCACGTCGACACCGGCGCACGGCACGCCGCCCTGCCACCGGTGACTCGATCGTATCCGCAGCAAGCGTCGATGCCGTGTGGTCGCCGGCCCGGGCAGCGGCTGGCAGCGGGCTCGCGCGCGGCGGAGCCTGGACGCCCTGCGTGCTACCCTTTTGCGGCGTTCGAGCGACCCGCTCGGCCGCGATGCGCGAGTGGCGGAACAGGCAGACGCGCACGGTTCAGGTCCGTGTGCCCTAGCGGGCGTGGGGGTTCAACTCCCCCCTCGCGCACCAGCCTAGCCTCAGGTGTGACCTGGGCTTTGTCGTTTCTCAGGCGTAGCCTGTGGGGTTCAGGTTGGGTCAAGGGGGAGGGCTTCGTCCGGCCGCCCGGTGAAGCGAATCCGGTGAAGCCTGCCCGCGGGCGACGAGCTCATCTCCGGGATCATCGACACCGCCCTGACAGGCGGCACGATCCGACCCAGTGCGGCCGCCTAACGTGTTGCTTCCTTGTTCTCTATGCAACACACTGGTGGTGCGGTGATGATCTTCGACCGGATCGAGTGGGACGAGCACAACCTCGACCACGCGACCAGGCGGCTCACCGCGGCAGAGATCGAGCAGGCGATCTGGAACGCGGATCGGATGATCCCTCATCGGGAGCACGCCGACCGCGGACTGATTCGCTCGGTGACCGACGGCGGGAAGTCCGTCGTCGTGATCGTCGAGGTCCTGCACGACGGCGTACGACCGATCACCGGATGGGAGGCATGACGATGGCGAAGAAGACTGAGGCGGAGCTCGCGGACTACTACAACGAGACTCGAGACCTGTCGGGGTTCGACGAGCAGAACGCCGTGCCCGTCACGGTGAAGCGGTCGGTGACGATCTCGGTCCGGTTCTCCGATGAGGAGATCGCGGAGCTTCGTGCCCGTGCCGAGCAGGCCGGCGTCAAGGTCACATCGTTCATCCGTGCGGCCGCGCTGGAGGCAGCGAGCCCCGTCGACCGAATCGCACTCGGCGAGCTTGCCCGCGACCTGGAGCGGCGAGCTCACCAGGTCGCCGAGTTCGTGACTCGGGGCGCGTAACTCACCCGGGGCCACAGGTGGGCCCACTC
>JALYMZ010000327.1 GCA_030773435.1 Actinomycetota bacterium
GGCCTGCGGCGCCGGGGGCACCGGGCGCCCGGGTCACTGGCCGCTGGCGCCACTGGCCGCTGGCGCCACCGGACGCGGGGAATGCAGCCGGCCGCGGCGGCGTTGCAGCCGTCGTACGGACTTGAGTCAAGCGCACTCAACCGAGGGTTTGACAGGCCGGCCGCGGTGACGCAGACTTGAGCCTGTCCCACTCAACTCGTGGAGGTAACTCACATGGCTCGCGCGGTCGGAATCGACCTGGGCACGACCAACTCGGTCGTCGCCGTCCTCGAGGGTGGCGAACCCACCGTCATCTCCAACGCCGAGGGGTCCCGCACCACCCCATCGGTCGTCGCCTTTGCCAAGAACGGCGAGGTGCTCGTCGGCGAGGTCGCGAAGCGCCAGGCGGTCACCAACGTCGACCGCACCATCCGGTCGGTGAAACGAGAGATGGGTACCGACTGGAAGCGCACGATCGACGGCAAGGACTTCACCCCGCAGCAGATCTCGGCGTTCGTGCTGCAGAAGCTCAAGCGGGACGCCGAGGCCTACCTCGGCGAACCGGTCACCGACGCGGTGGTCACGGTGCCGGCCTACTTCTCCGACGCCCAGCGGCAGGCCACCAAGGAGGCGGGCGAGATCGCCGGCCTCAACGTCCAGCGCATCATCAACGAGCCCACCGCGGCCGCGCTGGCCTACGGCCTCGACAAGGAGTCGGACCAGACCATCCTCGTGTTCGACCTCGGTGGCGGCACGTTCGACGTGTCGCTGCTGGAGATCGGCGAGGGCGTCGTCGAGGTCAAGGCCACCAGCGGTGACAACCATCTCGGCGGTGACGACTGGGACGCCCGCATCGTGGACTGGATGGTGAAGAAGTTCAAGGACGCCCACGGGGTCGACCTGGGCAAGGACAAGATCGCCCGGCAGCGCCTGCAGGAGGCCGCGGAGAAGGCGAAGATCGAGCTGTCCGGGACGTCGGAGACCACGATCCACCTGCCCTACATCACTGCTGGCGCCGAGGGCCCGTTGCACTTCGAGGAGAAGCTCAGCCGTGCGGAGTTCCAGCGGATGACCTCCGACCTGCTCGACCGCACCAAGGCGCCGTTCCGGCAGGTGATCAAGGACGCCAAGATCAGCGTCGGCGACATCAATCACGTCATCCTCGTCGGCGGGTCCACCCGGATGCCGGCCGTCGTCGAGGTGGTCAAGGAGCTGACCGGCGGCAAGGAGCCCAACAAGGGCGTCAACCCCGACGAGGTCGTCGCCGTCGGCGCCAGCCTGCAGAGCGGCGTGCTCAAGGGCGAGGTCAAGGACGTGCTGCTGCTCGACGTCACCCCGCTGTCGCTGGGCATCGAGACCAAGGGCGGCGTGATGACCAAGCTCATCGAGCGCAACACCACGATCCCGACCAAGCGCTCGGAGGTGTTCACCACGGCCGAGGACAACCAGCCGTCAGTGATGATCCAGGTCTACCAGGGCGAGCGCGAGATCGCCGCGGCCAACCAGCTGCTCGGCAACTTCGAGCTGACCGGCCTGCCGCCGGCGCCGCGCAACGTCCCGCAGATCGAGGTCACTTTCGACATCGACGCCAACGGCATCGTGCACGTGTCCGCCAAGGACCGTGGCACCGGCAAGGAGCAGTCGATGACGATCACCGGCGGCTCGGCACTGAGCAAGGACGAGATCGAGAAGATGATCCGCGACGCCGAGCAGTACGCCGAGGAGGACCGCCAGCGCCGGGAGGCCGTCGAGATCCGCAACCAGGCGGACAGCGCGGTCTACACGACCGAGAAGTTCCTCGCCGACAACGCGGACAAGATCCCGTCCGACGTCAAGGCCGAGGTCGAGAACGACGTCGCCGACCTGAAGAAGGCGCTGGAGACCGACGACACCGACACGATCAAGTCGGCCGCCGCCAAGCTGGCCGAGTCCAGCCAGAAGATGGGCGCGGCCATGTACGCCAGCGCCCAGGCCGCCGGCGAGGGAGCCCCCGGTGGTGCGGCCACTGACGCCGGCACCGCCGGCGCCACCGCCGGTGAGGGCGGCGACGACGTCGTCGACGCCGAGATCGTCGACGACGACCGCACCGAGGGCGAGAGCAAGTGACGCCCGACCGCACGACCGACCCGCAGCCGGAGCAGGAGCGCCTGGTGATCCGCGACCGACGACGCATCGATCCGGAGACCGGCGCCGCCCGGGAGCCGCAGGAGGCTGCGACTCCCGGGGACCCGGGAGCCGGGCCGTCGCCCGGTGCAGTCGGCGGCGACGGCCGTGGCGGCGCGGCCACTGGGCCGGACGAGGCGGTGGAGGCCACCCGGATCGCGGAGCTGGAGACCGCGCTGGCGGAACGGACCAGCGACCTGCAACGGCTGCAGGCCGAGTACGTCAACTACAAGCGCCGCGTCGAACGGGACCGTGCCGCCGTCCGTGACAACGCCATCGGGACCGTGCTGAGCGCGCTGCTGCCCGTGCTCGACGACATCGGCCGGGCCCGGGACCACGGTGAGCTCGAGGGCGGGTTCAAGGCCGTCGCGGAGTCGTTCGAGCGGACGGTGGCGGGGCTGGGGCTGGTGCGCTTCGGCCAGGTCGGCGAGCCGTTCGACCCGCGGGTGCACGAGGCGCTGATGCACGCGCACGCCGACGACGTGGCCGGCCCGACCTGCTCGGCGGTCCTGCAGCCGGGTTACCGGGTCGGGGACCGCATCCTGCGTCCGGCGCGGGTCGCAGTGGCCGAGCCGGCCGAGCCGGAGGCCGGTGCCGAGCCGACCGATCCGGTGCAGGCGGAACCGGTGCAGGCCGAGCCGGTGGAGCCGTCGTACCACGAGAGCCGCGACAACGCCTGACCACCGCACGCCGGTGCGCTGACCGGCGGCGGGGGCTACGGAGAGGGAGGAGGTGAGCGTGAGCACCACCGATTGGCTGCAGAAGGACTTCTACCAGGTCCTCGGCGTGCCCAAGGACGCCAGCGCCGACGACATCAAGAAGGCCTACCGCAAGCTCGCGCGCCAGAACCACCCCGACTCCAAGCCAGGCGACACCGCGGCGGAGGAGCGGTTCAAGGCCATCAGCGAGGCCTACTCCGTGCTGTCCGACCCGGGCAAGCGCAAGGAGTACGACGAGACCCGCTCGATGTTCCGTGGCGGTTTCCGGCCGCCGCCCGGTGGTGGTGGCACGACGTTCGACCTCGGTGACCTCTTCGGCGCCGGGCGCGGTGCCGGGGCCGGTGGCCTGGGCGACCTGCTCGGCG
>JALYMZ010000328.1 GCA_030773435.1 Actinomycetota bacterium
GCGTAGTGGCCGGGCCGCGGTCACCCGGGCTTCTCCGCGACCAGCAGCGTGTAGCCGATGGTGCCGTCCGCCACTGCGGCTCGGGCGGCGCCGAGCAGCGGCTGCGCCTGCCCGAAGTCGAGCCCGAGCGCTTCTGCCTCGGCGCGGGCGGTCATGCGGAGTACGTCGATCCGGGCGGCGATCTCGTCGATCATGCGGACGATCGCAGTGTCGTGCCGCTCGAGCAGTGTCACGGTCAGGCCGGCGCCCGCCAGCAACTCGGCGTACGCCGCGGCCGGGCGCGCGTCGGCGATGCACGCCACCCATGAGGTCAGTGAGGTCAGCTCGGGCGGCAGCCGGTCCTGGTCGGCGACCACGTCGGTGAGGCCGAGGCTGCCGCCGGGGCGTAGCACTCGGCTCAGCTCCGACGCCGCGGCCGTCTTGTCCGGGAACGTGCAGAACGCGCACTCGCAGACCACGGCGTCGAAGGTCGCGTCGGCGAACGGCAGGCGCTCGGCGTCGCCAGCGTGGAACTGCGTCTTGTCGGCGAGCCCGGTGCTGGCGGCGCGTTCGGTGGCGCGCGTGGTGTTGGCCGCCGAGAGGTCGACGCCGTCGACGGTGACGTCGTACTCACCGGCGAGCATGAGCGCGGTCGTGCCACGTCCGGCCGCCACGTCGAGCACGCTCGCTCCAGGGGACAGGCGGATCAGCCGGCAGAGCCGGCGGGTCAGCGCTAGCCCTCCGGGATGGTAGGACTCACCGAGCAGCAGGGCGACCAGGTCCGAGGAGTACGTCGCCGCGCAGCAGGCCTTCACGTCCGCCGGTGGGGTGCGCTGGCCGGGTGCGGTCATCGCAGTCCGCGGCCGACGTTGGTGGAGTCGGGGGCGACCGTTCGCCGGCCGCCGCCGCGACCGGCATGGCCGTCGGGACGCGCCGCGATACGGGACCCGTACGGTGACGCGGTCAGGATCGGTTGCAGCGGATGCGCGTTCGGTACGACGTCCGCGACCGCCACGCCGCTCATTTGCTCGCGAACCTGCTCGCGGTAGCCGACGGAGTTGTAGGCGCAGAACGGGATGAGCCGGCCGTCGGGAGTGATCTCCTCGACGCAGCACTTCATCAGCTGCCTGACGTTGAGCGTGTACGGGTCCTGGAAGTCCTGGACGACGATCATGAACGCCTTGTCTGTGATGTGTTCGAGCGCATCGGGCAGGTTGATGCCGCAGGCGTCGGCACAGTCGAGTGCCTGCGCGGCCTTCGCCAGCTGGTCCGTCGTGGTGGCGGTGCCCATGAAAGCCGACGCGCTCCACAACGTCTCCAGCGCCTCACGGACGGCGTAGTCGGGGACGACGCGGTTGGACACGTAGTCGAGGTAGTCCTCGACGCGAAGCAGGCGCGGGATCGGCACCAATCCGAAGTCGGGATCATCCGGTACGCCGTCGGTAATGAGGTACGTGATCGACCGGCAGGTGGGAAAGCAGCACGGGACGGGGAAGAAGTCGTCCGCTCGGAACCACTGCGGCAGCTGCTCGGCGACGAGGTGGACGACGTCGGAGTTGGTGAGCCGGGTCAGCGGGTCGAAGGCGACGTGCCGCCCGGAGTGTGTGACCGGCTGGAAGGCGATCGAGCGCACCGCCGGGTGCGAGAGCCCGAACCGGATGATCGGGCCGATCTCGTGCTCGTTCAGCCCACGCTCGACCGCCGCGACCAGCGTGACGGTCAACCCGTGGTCGGCGCAGTTGTCCAGCGCACGCTGCTTGACCTCTCGCAGGTCGCGCCCGCGGATCTCGTGGTGCGTACGCTCCTCCAGTCCGTCGAACTGCAGGTAGACGTTGATGCTGCGCTCCGGCCGGTTGCGCGCGCCGAGTGCGGCGACGAACCGCCGGTCGGAAGCCAGCCGCAGACCGTTCGTGTTGAGGTTCACCGACTTGATCGGACGCTGCTGGGCCAGGTCGACCATCGCGAGGATGTCCTTGTGGATGGTCGGTTCTCCCCCGGAGAACATCACCACCTCCGGCTCGCCCTCGGCCGCCACGAACGCGTCCAGCATCCGCGCGCACTGCTCGACGGTGATCGAGTAGCCGTCCGGCTGGTGGCCGGAGTCGGCGAAGCAGATCGGGCAGTCCAGGTTGCAGCCGGTGTTGACCTCGATGATCCCCAGGCAGGCATGCTGCTTGTGCTCCGGACACAGCCCGCAGTCGCTGGGGCAGCCGTCGCGAACCTCGGTCTGGAACCGCAGCGGGATGGTTCCGGGCTTGTTGAACCGGGCCGAGTCCAGGTACATCTGCGCATCGCCGTACACCAATGCCTCGAACTGCCCGTGCTCGCGGCACCGCTTACGCAGGTAGACCTTGTCGTCGCGGATGTTCACCTGGGCGTCCACGACGACCTTGCACACCGGGCAGATCGACTTGGTGTACTCCACGAAGACCTCGTCGCGGTCGCGGCGCGCGGGCAGGGGGCCAGCGGGTGCGGGACGCGCCGGCGCGGGGCCAGCAGAAGCGGGGCGTGCGGCTGCTGCGTCGCCGTTCGGCTTTCCCTTGGTCATCGGTCACCTCGTCCTCATCTCCGTCTCGCTGGCGTGGCCGCCCGCGACGACTCGTGCCGTTCCCCCACGGCCCGCGGCCATGTCTTCCTGCTCCGATTTCCGACTCTGGCGGGTTGCTCGGGTGCATGCCGACTGGCGCACGATCAGCTGGCGGCGGGTAGGGATGTGGTGCCGCGGGCGTCGATGAGGTGGACGTGGGCGGTGGGAGCGCCCGGTGAACACGCCGGGGAAGGGTTGCGCGAGTTGCCACCGGCTGTGACAACCGGCGAGCGCGTCACGACAGCAGTCGGGTGTCGGGCTGGAACGCCACCCACGCGAACCAGAACGTGTCCAGGTGCCGGTGCGGTCGCAGTCGTCGGCCCGACAAGGGGCCGCCGACTGCCTCCCCGAGCACGTTCCAGGTCGACCCCGTCTGGCTGTCCCGGAAGCCATTCGGCACAGCCTGGAACTCCAGGCGCTGCCCGTCGACCCGAGGATCGAAGACACCAACCGTGCCGATGTCCTTGCCGTCGGCGACCCGCGCCTGGTCGAGGGCTGAGGCTTGGCCCGGTCGGTGCCACACGAGGACTGGAGTGCCACCGACGTGCACGGTGACCACGCTGTCCCGGGCTACCAGTGAGCGTCGCAGCGCCAGGCTGTCGTCACCGACACGGATCCCGACCACCCGCTCCTTGGCGGGTAGCCGGGGGTCCTCGCCACCGGGCAGCGCGAAGAGCAGGTCGCCGTCGGGGTCGTCGTAGCCGGTGTAGGGGTTCTGACCGTAGGGCCGCTCGTAACCGGTGTCCCGGCTCAGCACCAGGGCGTCCGGGTGCGCGGCGCGGAAGTCGTCCCAGGCGACCGTGCCCATCGGGATCGCACGCAGCCTCGTGCCGGTGAGCACCCCGACGGCGGCCTGGCCGGTCAGCTGGGGCCACAGCGACTCGGTCTGCCGGTCGTACATCACCAGGTTGTCGGCATAGAGACGCCCCGACGTGCCGAAGGTCAGCACTTGGCCGGCTGCCCGTCGCTCGAACGCCACCCCGGAGTTGCACAGCGGGCAGTAGGTGACGGCCACCGGAACACCGTCGACGGTGTCGTTGACGATCTCGTGCCAGGTCATCACCTGCAGCGGATACGCCCTGGTCTCCTTCCCCACGGTCAGCGACAGCATCGGTTCGTCGTCGTCTAGCCACTTCACGGCACTCGCGGTCTGGAACTTCGGCGCGTCGATGGCCGGGATTCCGTCGGGTGGTGGTCCGCCGGAGACGATGTGGTCGGGGTCGACCAATGGCTTGGGAAAGTCGGGGTGACGCATGTCGACGAGCGCGGACGGCACGTCCTCGCGACCGCTCGGCGGTGCTTGGGTCGACGCGGAGGCCTGCGGTGTCGGCCGCGCCGCCGGTTCGCCGCTGCCGCAGGCGGTGAGAACCGCCAGCAGCACTGGTGTCAGCAGCGCCAGGGCTCGAGGCGCCATACGAGCAGTTTCCGCGGCAACCGGCGTACCGTCGGTGAGCCACGTCACCGAACGCGGACCTGCACCACAACGCGCACCGGACGCGCACCATGACCAGTGAGGAGACCCGCGGTCTTGAGCTTCCTGCCCTCCCTGCCAGACGCACCCCTGCTGGAGGTTCTCGGCACGATCCCCGACGTGGCCGGTCCGCTGTTGGACTTCCACGAGGCGCTGATGCGGGGGCCGTCGCCGCTGACCGTCGCCGAGCGCGAGCTGATCGCCGCCTACGTCTCCGCGCTCAACGCGTGCCGGTACTGCCACGGCGTGCATCAGGTCACGGCACAGCAGTTCGGGGTCGAAGAGCAGACCCTGGCTCGGCTGCTCGAGGACCCCGGGTCCGCGGAGGTGGACGCGCGCCTCGGCGCGCTGCTGACCTACGTCGCCAAGCTCACCAGTACGCCGGCGAGGATGACGGCGTCGTGCGCAGAGGCGGTCCTCGCGGCCGGCTGGGACGAGGCGGCGCTGCGCGACGCGGTCGCGGTGTGCGCGCTCTTCAACTGCATGAACCGGCTCGTCGACGGGCTCGGGATCACCGCGTCACCGGACTACCTCGCACTGGCCGGCGCCCGCCTGGGGTCAGCGGGCTACGCGGG
This sequence comes from Actinomycetota bacterium, assembly GCA_030773435.1. Lineage (GTDB taxonomy): Bacteria > Actinomycetota > Actinomycetes > Propionibacteriales > Nocardioidaceae > JALYMZ01. The sequence continues at coordinate 4,613 of JALYMZ010000328.1, forward strand.
CCTGAAGGACCTGTTGTGAGCAGTCGGTAAGCAGCGTCACAGTCACCCCCCGACCCTGCGGCGCAGAGTGGGTCCCGTCCGAAACGCCGGTTGGAGGTGCCATGGCCGTACGCCGTCTGGCCGTCCTGCTCGGCGTGGCGGTACTGACGCTGGCGGCGTGCTCCGACACCGGGACGGCCGATCGGTCATCGGACCCGATCGGGACGGGGAAGTTCGCGGACCTGCGCTTCACCGCGACGACCGCCGCCGGCGACACCTTCCACGGGACACAGCTGAAGGGAAAGCCTGCGGTGCTGTGGTTCTGGGCTCCGTGGTGTCCCACCTGCAGGGCCCAGAGCACCGCGGTCAGGGACCTGGCCGCCACGTACGACGGCAAGGTGACCGTGATCGGCGTCGGTGGCCTCGACGACGCGGGCGCGGTCCGGGACTATGCCGAACAAGTACCGGGCGTCACGCACCTCATCGATCCTCAGGGGACGGTGTGGCGGCATTTTCGGGTGACGGCGCAGAGCAGCTACGAGGTCATCGACTCCGACGGCGAGATCATCGCCGAGGGTTACCTCGACGATGCGGCGTTGGCCAGGCTGGTGGACCAGCTCGTGTGAGCTGCGATGACTGATGCGCTGGCCCTTGCCCTGGCCGCCGGAATGGTCGCTGCGCTGAACCCGTGCGGCTTCGCCCTGCTCCCGGCGTACCTGTCGATCTGGGTCCTGCAGCACGACCAGACGACTCGCCAGGCGGTGGCGCGGGCGGTGCGGGCCGCAGCGTTGCTCAGCATGGGCTTCACCGGAGTCTTCGCCGCCTTCGGCCTCGTCGTGGCACCGCTGGCGTCATCGGCGCAGCGGTACCTGCCGTGGTTCACCGTCGTCCTCGGCATCGCGCTGGCCGGCGCCGGTGTCTGGTTGCTCTCCGGACGACCCCTGCCCGGGCTCGCTCTGCCGGCGCGCGGTGGCGCGCCGGTGACCGGTTCGGCGCGGTCCGTGCTGGCCTTCGGTGCCGCATACGCGGTCGCCTCGCTCGGCTGCACCATCGCACCATTCCTGGCCGTGGTGGTCACCGCCTTCCGCGCCGGTTCGGTCCTGGACGGCGTCGCGTTGTTCGTCGCCTACGGCGCCGGCATGGGACTGCTTGTCGTGACCGCTGCGGTCGCGGTCGCCCTGGCCCGGGACAGCGTGATCCGAAGGCTCCGCCAGGCCGGCGCGACGGTGTCCCGGGTCAGCGGCGTGTTGCTGCTGGTGGCCGGTGGGTACGTCGCCTACTACGGCTGGTGGGAGCTGCGGGTGTTCGCCGGCGCGGGAAACGAGGACCCGGTGATCGGGCTGGCGCAACAAGTGCAACGTGCGCTGGCCGCGATGGTGGCGGCGGTGGGGGTCTGGGGGTTGGGCCTCGTCCTGCTCGGGCTGCTGTTGGTGGCGGGACTCGTCGTACGCAGGAACGATGAAGGTGGAGGAGGAGCGATGTCTGTGCGAGCGGTGTGGAACGGGACGGTAGTGGCCGAGAGCGACGACACGGTGGTGGTGGAGGGTAACCACTACTTCCCGGAGGAGTCCTTGCGGAACGAGTACTTCACGCAGAGCAGTCACCGGTCGGTGTGCCCGTGGAAGGGGATGGCGTCCTACTACAACCTCACCGTGGATGGGGTCATCAACCCCGACGCGGCCTGGCAGTACCGGCATCCCTCCCCGCTGGCACGCAAGATCAAGAATCGGGTGGCGTTCTGGCACGGCGTCGACGTCGTGGTCAGCCCCGACCACGAGGGCGAGGTGCGCCGGTGACGGCTGCCGCCGACAGCGTCGACGTCGTCGTGGTCGGGATGGGGGTGGGCGGTGAGGCGGTCGCCGAGTCCCTTGCCGAGGCCGGGCTCGACGTGGTCGGCGTCGAGGCGGAGCTGGTCGGTGGTGAGTGTCCGTACTGGGCCTGCATCCCGAGCAAGATGATGATCCGTGCCGGCAACCTGCTCGCCGAGGCCCGCAGGATCCCCGGGATGGCAGGCGACGCGGAGGTACGCCCCGACTGGACTCCGGTGGCCAAGCGGATCCGCGCGGAGGCCACGGACGACTGGGACGACACAGTTGCCGTGGACCGGGTCACCGGCAAGGGCGGCCGCTTCGTCCGTGGGCGCGCCGAGGTCGCCGCGCCCGACCGTGTGGAGGTCGGTGGGGCGGGCGTCTTCCGACCACGCCGTGGCGTGGTGCTCGCCACCGGCACGGTGCCGGCCATCCCGCCGGTCGACGGCCTGGCGGACACGCCGTACTGGACGAACCGCGACGCGGTCAGCGTCGAGGAGCTGCCGGCCTCCCTCGTCGTTCTCGGCGGCGGCGCGGTCGGCCTCGAGCTGGCGCAGGCATTCGCCCGGTTCGGCGTCGACGTGACCGTCGTGGAGGCCGCCGACCGGCTGCTGCCGAACGAGGAGCCGGAGTCGTCCGCCTTGATCCGCGACGCCCTCCAGGCCGAGCGGATCACCGTGCACACGGCAACCGCCGCAGGGTGCGTCGAGTACGACGGCAAGGGCTTCACGGTAACCCTGGACGGGCACGGCGAACCGGTGACCGGGGAGCGGTTGCTGGTGGCCACCGGCCGTCGCCCGAACCTCGACGGCGTCGTGTTCGAGCGGCTCGGCCTGGATCCGGCGGCGAAGACGGTGCAGGTCGACGAGCGGATGCGGGCGGCTGACGGAGTGTGGGCGGTCGGGGACATCACCGGCAAGGGCGCGTTCACCCACGTCGCGACGTACCAAGCGGCGGTGGCGGTACGCGACATCCTCGGCCACGACGGCCCGCCGGCCGACTACCGCGCCCTGTCGAGAGTGACGTTCACCGACCCCGAGGTCGGCAGTGTCGGACTGACCGAACGGCAGGCCCTGGACCAGGGTCTCCACGTGGCCACCGGCACCGCCCACGTGGCGTCCACTGCTCGCGGGTGGATCCACAAGGCCGGCAACGACGGCTTGTTCAAGCTGGTCGCCGACACCGACGACGGTGTGCTCGTCGGTGCAACGTCTGCCGGACCGGTGGGTGGCGAGGTGCTGGCCGCGTTGGTCGTCGCGATCCATGGCCGGGTGCCGGTCGAGGCACTACGCCACATGATCTACGCCTACCCGACCTTCCACCGCGGCATCGAGGACGCGCTGCGCGATCTCGGCGCGTGACGCCGCGGACGGCCCCAGCCCGCCAGCGGTCGCCGGTCAGAACGTGATGATCTGGTGCCCGGAGTCGAGCAGGCGCCGCAGGCTCGGGTGGTCGTGGTACTCCTCCAGCAGGCCCACCTTGGCGTGCTGGACGCCGTCCTGCGCTTCGAACGCGCGAGCGCAGTACCCGCACGCCCCGGAGATCACGTCCTCGACCTGCTCGAACAGCTGGTGGCTCTTGTGCCCGGGATCCGAAAGGATCCCCGGCCACCGGGTGCCGGCACCGTCGAAGATCAGCTCGACGTCATCACCGGCCTCCTTGAACTCCCGGGCCGCCATCATGGCGTTGACCACTCGGCCCAGGTCGCCATGGGTCTCGGTGTCCGCCAGCACGAGGATCGCCACCTTGTGCATCTGTCCTCCACAGTCGTGTCCTGGTGGCCGTGGTTCGGCCGCCTCCTCGGACTCCGTCCACTGTGGTCCGGGGTCGCTGCTGGCTCTGTGACACCGGGCACAGATGCCACTTCGAAGGTGACCGCGCTCACGGAGCACCGCCATCCGCCGCTCTAGCGTCGATGTCACATCCATCGGATAGGAGGCACCCATGACGACCGCCAATGCTCACCGAACCGCAGACATCGCCTCGAGTCATCGCCTCGCCTACGGCATCGCCGGAGGACTCGCCGGCGGCCTCGTCTTCGGGGTCCTCATGCAGATGATGGGCATGATCTCCATGATCGGCCAGCTCGTCGGCACGCCCTCGACCGCTGTCGGCTGGGTGGTGCACCTGGCGATCTCGGCCTTCCTCGGTGCCCTCTTCGCGCTCCTGTTCGGCAACCGCGCCACCACCTTTGGCATCGCGGCCATCGCCGGGATGGCCTACGGCGTCGTCTGGTGGGTCCTCGGTGCGCTGCTGGCCATGCCGGCGCGCCTGGGCATGGAGGTGTTCACTCTCAACGCCATGGCGTGGCAGAGCCTCATGGGGCACGTCCTCTACGGCCTCGTCCTCGGGCTCGTCTACGCCGCACTGGTCCGCCGCGAGCAGCACTGAGGCCGCGCATGCCGAGCACCGGCGAACGTCTGCGCAGAAGTTGTCCCGACCCGACCGCGACTGCGCTCACAGACTCGAACCGCGACCGATACTGTCTGAACGAGGTTCTGGAGGGGCTGCCTGACGCGGGCGCCTTGCCGTGGGCCCCCGGTCACCGTGAGGAGTTCGCCGAGGTGGAGCGAAGAGCGGCGCAGGTCACCGACATCTGGTGTCTCACCGAGGTCGACATCTTCACCGACCTGTCCGCGCAGGAGATGGATGCCATCGCGGCGGCCGCGCCGGTCAGGGACTACGCAGCGGGCGAGCTGCTCTACTCCCCCACGCAACCGCGCGAGGAGCTGTTCATACTCAAGCGGGGCCGGGTTCGGACCTTTCGGGTCTCCGCCGAGGGCCGCGCCGTCACGACAGCCATCGTGACCCCGGGGACGATCTTCGGTGAGATGCTGCTGCTCGGTCAGCACATGCACGACAACTACGCGGAGGCCCTCGAGGGGGTCACGGTCTGCGTGATGAGCCGTGACGACGTACGACGGTTCCTGCTCTCCGACTCCCGTATCGCGCTGCGCATCGCCGAACGTCTCGGCGAACGTGTGTCACAGTTGGAGCGGCGACTGTCCGACACGGTGCTGAAGTCCGTGCCGGAACGTGTCGCTGCGACATTGTGTCTCCTCGCTGAAGAACACAAGACCCGGCCACTGGAACGTCGCGGTATCCAGGTGAAGCTGACCCATGAGCAGATCGCCGCCCTCGCCGGCACCTCACGAGAGACGGCGACCAAGGTGCTCGGTGAGTACGCCGACCGGGGACTGCTCCGGCTGGGGCGCGGCCGAGTGACCATCGTCGACCTCGACGGGATGACTGCCGAGGCCGGGGACTGACGCGGCTCGCTGCGCGGTGTCGTGGCTCGCTGCGGTGTCGCTGCTCGCTCAGCGACCGGCGTTACTCGCCGGCCGACCATTCAGCGCCGGATTTGTCCCAGCTTTCGTGTCGCTCGGCGAGGAACGCGGTTCGCGCGGCCGCTCGTGGTGCCGAGCCGGAGGCATCATGACGCACCGCGGGCGGTTCCGCGGAACCGTGATCTCCGGTACGCGGTCGGGGTTCAGCCGCGCCCCCGGCAGCAGCCTCGCCCCCGGCCGTCCCGCGCCAGCGGTGTCGCTGCTCGCTCAGCGACCGGCGTTACTCGCCGGACGACCATTCAGCGCCGGATTTGTCCCAGCTTTCGTGTCGCTGGGCGAGGAACGCGGTTCGCGCGCCCGCTCGCGGTGCCGAGC
>JALYMZ010000329.1 GCA_030773435.1 Actinomycetota bacterium
CCCTGACGTGGCGGCGAAGGTGCGCGACGGCAAGGTCGCCGCGGCCGGGCCGCTGATCGGCGCGGTGATGAAGGAGATGCGGGGCCAGGCCGACGCCGCCCGGGTCCGCGAGCTGCTCCTGGCACAGCTCAGCTGAGACCTGTGGCCGGGGAGGCGGCGTCCGCGGTGCACCGGCGGCGGCGGCCCCGGTGGGCCGGTCAGCGCAGGGTGAGGCGCAGGATCCGGTCGTCGTTCGGAGCCGGGTCGCCACGGCCGTCGCGGTTGCTGGTGCTGACCCACAACGACCCGTCGGGCGCCGCCACCACGGTCCGCAGCCGGCCGTAGTCGCCGATGAGCAGCGGCCGCGGCGTGCCGACCGACCCGTCCGGCAGCACCCGCATCAGCCACAGCCGCTCACCGCGCAACGAGGCCGCCCACAGGTGCCCGGCGGCGAACGCCAGCCCCGACGGAGAGGCGTTCTCCGGCCGCCACTGCACCCGCGGGTCGACGAAGTCCTCCACGTCCGCGTCACCCTCCGCCAGCGGCCAGCCGTAGTTCTCGCCCGGCTCGATCCGGTTGAGCTCGTCCCAGACGTCGGAGCCGAACTCCGTCGCCCACAGCCGCTCGGCGGCGTCGAAGGCCACACCCTGCACGTTGCGGTGCCCCGACGTCCACACCGGCGAGCCGGGGTCGGGGTTGTCGGCCGGCACCGAGCCGTCGGGCTGCAGTCGCAGGATCTTGCCGCCGAGCGATCCCGGGTCCTGCGCCAGCTCCTCGTCGCCGGCCTCACCGGTGGAGACGTACAGCATCCCGTCGGGACCGAACAGCAGCCGGCCGCCGTTGTGGATCTGGCCGACCGGGATCCCGGTGAGGACCACCTGCGGCCGGCCGAGGTCGCGGCCGTCGTACTCCATCCGCACCACCCGGTTGTCCTCCGCGGTACTGAGGTAGGCGTAGACCAGTCGGTCCTCGTCGTACGTCGGGGACACCGCGAGGCCGAGCAACCCGCCCTCCGACGACGGCACGACGCCGGGTACCTCGCCGACCGTGCTCACTCGGCCGCGTGCGGAGACCCGCTTGACCAGCGCGGTGTCCCGCTCGGCCACCAGTGCGGACCCGTCGGGCAGGAACGCGATGCCCCACGGCACCGAGAGGTCGGCCGCGACGACGCCGCTGACCTGTGGATCCAGCGACTTCCGGCTGCTCCGCGTCCCGGACGGCGAGGACGGCGAGCCGTCCGGCGTCGCGGTGGTGGCGCTCCCGCCGGGGGAGCCGGGGGACTCCGTGGCGGTCGGTGCGGTGATCGTGGTGCCGCCCTCCCCGGGCTGGTCCGTCGCCGGTGAGCAGGCGCCGGCCGCCGCGAGCACGGCCACGCATACCACCCCGCGGAACACCCGCCCCAGCGGCACCAACACTGGGTACGGCGGTCCGGCGCGGCGGCTCATGCCGCCATGGTGACAGAGCACCGGTTATCGTCCCGCCATGAGCGACCGCCGGCCGGCCGCGGACCTGGTGCTCGAGGCCGGCGTGACGCTGGTGTGGCTGCCGTTCGACCCCGCGGTCATCGGCGGCGTACCGGCCGGGCTGGAGGTCGAGGTCTTCGACGCCCGCGGCGACCTGCCGGCGTCGGGGGACCGGGTGGCGTTCTACGTCCCGGACTACCGCTTCGACCGACGCGTCGTGGAGGTCATCCCGCGGCTGCCCAGGCTGCAGGTGGTGCAGACGCTCACCGCCGGCGTCGACCACGTGCGCCCGCACCTCCCGCGAGGTGTGACGCTGTGCAACGCCCGAGGTGTGCACGACACGTCCACGGCCGAGCTCGCCGTCGCGCTCACGCTGGCGTCGCAGCGCGGCATCCCCGACTTCGTGCGCGCGCAGCCGCACGGGCGCTGGGCGTTCGACACCTATCCCGCGCTGGCCGACCACACGGTGCTGATCGTGGGCTACGGCTCGATCGGAGCAGCGGTCGAGCGCCGGCTGCAGGGCTTCGAGTGCGACGTGCTGCGGGTGGCGCGGCGCGCGCGCGACGGCGTCGCCGACCTGGGTGCGCTGGCACGGCTGCTGCCCGCGGCCGACGTGGTGATCCTCGCCGTACCGCTGACACCACAGACGCACCACCTGGTCGACGCGGAGTTCCTCGCCCGGATGCGCGACGGCGCCTTGCTCGTCAACGTCGCCCGCGGCCCCGTGGTCGACACAACGGCGTTGACCGCCGCCTGCGCCTCCGGTCGGCTGCGCGCGGCGCTCGACGTCACCGACCCCGAGCCCCTGCCCGCGGACCATCCGCTGTGGACGACCCGCGGGGTGCTGGTCTCGCCGCACGTCGGCGGCGCCTCCTCGGCGTTCTGGCCGCGGGCACACGCCCTGGTTCGCGAGCAGCTGGCCCGGTACGCCGACGGTCGGCCGCTGCTGAACGTGATGACCGACGCGTACTGACCCCGACGCCTGCACCGGCGCGGCTGGTCCAACGGCTCGGATCGCGAGGTCTGCGGCCAGCTGTGGGGTGGGCCCGTGCCCGCCTCGGCAAGGCTCCGCGTGCCGAGCACCTTCCGTTCCGGCGCGCCGGACCGCGGCCGCGACCTCGCAACTCGCACCTCCGGGGATACGGCGACGTCACGCGACCCGTCGGGTCTTGACGCATCACCGCCGGCCCCGTATTGCTGACGGGGACAACCCCGAAACGCGAGACCGCGCGGCCGGGCCGGCGCCGCCGGCGGAACAGCATCGCGGGGAGGGAGACGCCATGTCCGACGTCGTTCTGCTGGTGGGCACGCGCAAGGGCTTGTGGACCGGCCGGTCGTCGGGGGATCGGCGCAGCTGGACCTTCGACGACCCGCAGTTCCCCATGAGCGAGATCGCCGCCTGCGCCATCGACACCCGCGGGGACACGCCCCGCTTGCTGGTGGGTGTGATGAGCTGGCACTGGGGGCCGCAGGTGCTGCGCTCCGACGACCTCGGTCGCAGCTGGCAGGGGGAGTCCGACCGCGCCGTCGCCTTCCCCGCCGACACCGAGGCGGCGCTGGCGCGGGTCTGGCAGCTCACTCCGGGGCCGGCGGACCAGCCGGACGTGGTCTACGCGGGCACGGAGCCCTCGGCGTTGTTCCGGTCCGACGACCGCGGCGAGACGTTCGCGCTGGTGCGCGGTCTGTGGGACCACCCGCACCGACCGCACTGGCAGCCCGGCGGCGGTGGGCAGGCCGTCCACACCGTGGTCCCGCACCCGACGGACCTGCAGCGGGTCACCGTGGCCATGTCGACCGGCGGCGTCTATCGCACCCTCGACGGCGGCCAGTCGTGGGCGCCGGCCAACAAGGGCATCCAGGCCGAGTTCATGCCCCCAGAGCAGCGCTTCCCGGAGTACGGCCAGTGCGTGCACAAGGTCGCGGCCCACCCGTTGCAGCCGCAGCGCCTGTTCGCGCAGAACCACGGCGGTGTCTACCGCTCCGACGACGGCGGCGAGGTGTGGACGTCGATCGCCGACGGGCTGCCCAGCGACTTCGGGTTCCCCGTCGTCGTGCACCCGCAACGGCCGGACACCGTCTACCTGTTCCCCCTCGGCGGTGCCGAGCAGCGGTTCCCGCCCGACGCCAAGGCCTGTGTCTGGCGCTCCGCGGACGCCGGCGAGACGTGGCAGGAGCTCGGCCGCGGGCTGCCGGACGGCTTCTACAGCGCGGTCATGCGCGACGGCATGTGCGTCGACTCCGCCGACCCGGCGGGCGTCTACGTCGGGAGCCGGGACGGCACCGTCTTCGCCAGCGCGGACGACGGCGACTCGTGGACCGCGGCCGCCGAGCACCTGCCGGACGTGCTGTGCGTCAGGGCGGCCACCATCTGAACCCGTCCGGCGCCGCCGGCGCGGCGACAGCCTCCACCGGACGCATGTTGGATCCCGAGATGACGCCTGGCGACGTTGACTCGACGGCTGCGCGCACGAGACGGTTGGCGCATGCGCAGCCGTCCCGTCGTACTCCACCGCCACGCCGCCTGAGGTGCGCCGCCCGGCGTGCCGCCCCTCGCCACCCGGCACGGGCGAGGGGCATTTTCGTGGCCGCGACGAGCGGCTACGACCTCTGGAGGGGTGACCATGACCGATGAGCGACCCCGCTCCACAGGTGAGCGGCTGACCGGCGCCGAGAGTCTGGTCCGCTCGCTGCGGAAAGCCGGTGTGGACACCGTCTTCGGCAGCCTCGGTGGCGCCGTCCTGCCGGCGTACGACCCGCTGCCCGGCACGGGCAGGATCCGCCACATCCTCGCGCGGCACGAGCAGGGCGCCGGGCACGCCGCACAGGGGTACGCCGGGGCCACCGGCAGGGTCGGTGTGTGCCTGGCGACGTCGGGTCCGGGCGCGACCAACCTCGTCACACCGATCGCCGACGCCTACATGGACTCCGTGCCGATCGTCGCGATCACCGCTCAGGTGGCGTCGAGTGCCATCGGATCCGACACGTTCCAGGAGGCCGACATCCGCGGCATCACCATGCCGATCACCAAGCACAGCTACCTCGTCACCAACCCCGACGAGATCCCATGCACCATCGCCGAGGCGTTCCACATCGCCGGGACCGGGCGTCCCGGCCCGGTGCTCGTCGACATCGCCAAGGACGCGCTGCAGGACACGACCACGTTCTCCTGGCCGCGGCAGGTGCACCTGCCGGGCTACCGGCCGGTGACCAAGCCACACGGCAAGCAGGTGCGCGAGGCGGCCCGCCTCGTCGTCGCGGCGCAGCGCCCAGTGCTTTACGTCGGCGGCGGGGTGCTGCGGGCGGGCGCCGCTCGAGAGCTGCGCGTGCTGGCCGAGATGACCGGTATCCCGGTGGTCACCACGCTCATGGCCCGCGGCGTCTTCCCGGACAGCCACCGCCAGCACCTCGGCATGCCGGGCATGCACGGCACCGTGGCCGCGGTGTCGGCGCTGCAGCGCAGCGACCTCGTCATCTCGCTGGGCGCCCGCTTCGACGACCGGGTGACCGGCAGGCTCGACACCTTCGCGCCGGCCGCGAAGGTGATCCACGCCGACATTGACCCGGCCGAGATCGGCAAGAACCGCGCCGCCGACGTCCCCATCGTCGGAGACTGCCGGGAGACGATCTCCGACCTCGTGATCGCCGTGCAGGCCGAGTACGACGCGGGCAGGCGCGGCGACTACACCGCGTGGGCCCGGGAGACCGACGACTGGGTCCGGCGGTTCCCGCTCGGCTACGACACCCCGGCGGACGGCTCGCTACCGGCTCAGTACGTCCTCGAGCGACTCGGTGCGCTCGCCGGACCCGAGGCGGTCTACGTGGCCGGCGTGGGACAGCACCAGATGTGGGCGACCCACTTCATCCAGTACGAGCAGCCTCGGACCTGGCTCAGCTCAGGCGGGCTGGGCACGATGGGTTACGCCGTCCCCGCGGCCCTGGGGGCCCAGGTGGCGCGGCCGAACGCGACCGTGTGGGCGATCGAGGGCGACGGTGGCTTTCAGAAGACCAACCAGGAGCTCGCCACCTGTGCGGTCGAGGGCATCCCGATCAAGGTCGCCGTTCTCAACAACGCCTCCCTGGGCAGGGTGCGGCAGGGGCGGGCCGTGTCCTACGGTGGCCGCGACAACGGCACCGACGCGCAGCCGTCGGTGCGCGTCCCCGACACTCCCAAGCTGGCCGAGGCGCTCGGCTGCGTCGGACTGCAATGCGATAAGCAGGACGACGTGGACACGACGATCGCCCGCGCCATGGAGATCGACGATCGACCGGTGGTCATCGACTTCCTCGTCTACCGTGGCGCGATGGTGTGGCCGGTGGTGTCGGCCGCCACGAGCAACGACGACATCGAGGTCGCGCGGAACCTGGCGCCGGAGTTCGAGGTGGACGACCAGTGAGCAAGCACACCTTGTCCGTCCTGGTCGAGAACCGGCCCGGCGTGCTCGCCCGCGTCGCGGGGCTGTTCTCCCGGCGGGGCTTCAACATCGACTCCCTGGCGGTGGGACCCACGGAGTTCCCCGAGATCTCCCGGATGACCATCGTCGTCAACGTCGAGCAGTCTCCGCTGGAGCAGGTCACCAAGCAGCTGAACAAGTTGGTCAACGTGCTCAAGATCGTCGAGTTGGAGCCGTCCGCGGCGGTCGAGCGAGAGCTGCTCCTGGTGAAGGTGCGTGCCGACGCCACCACCCGCGGCCAGGTGCTGGAAACCGTGCAGCTGTTCCGTGCGAAGGTGGTCGACGTCGCGCCTGACGCGGTCACCATTGAGGTCACCGGCAACAGCGACAAGCTGGACGCGATGCTGCGAGTGCTGGAGCCGCTCGGTATCCGGGAGCTGGTGCAGTCGGGGCTGGTCGCGGTCGGCCGCGGTGGCCGCTCCATCACCGACCGCGCCCTGCGCCCAGTCACCCAGTCCGCCTGAGCCTTACGCCGTACCTGCTGGCCCGCAGGATGCCGGAGCCGCCGAGGAGGAGTGCCCTCGTGGCCGAGCTGTACCACGACGACGATGCCGACCTGAGCCTCGTGCAGGATCGCCACGTTGCGGTCCTCGGCTACGGCAGCCAGGGCTCCGCGCACGCCCTGTCGCTGCGCGACTCCGGCGTCGACGTGCGCGTCGGGCTGCCCGAGGGCTCGCGCAGCCGGCCGGCGGCGGAGGCCGAGGGGCTGCGGGTGCTGAGCCCGTACGACGCCTGCGAGGAGGCCGACCTGGTCGTCGTGCTCGCGCCGAACCACGTGCAGCGCAGCCTGTACCGGGAGGCGCTGGCACCGAATCTCGTGGACGATGACGCGCTGCTGTTCGCGGACGGGTTCAACATCCGGTTCGGCTTCGTCGAGCCGCCGCCTGGTGTCGACGTCTGCATGGTCTCGCCCAAGGGTCCCGGACACCTGGTGCGGCGAGAGTTCTGCGACGGACGGGGTGTGCCGGTCCTGGTGGCGGTCGAGCAGGACGCCTCGGGGTCGGCCTGGCCGCTGACACTGTCGTACGCCAAGGCGATCGGCGGGTTGCGCGCGGGCGGACTGGAGACGACGTTCGCCGAGGAGACCGAGACCGACCTGTTCGGTGCGCAGGCGGTGCTGTTCGGCGGGGTGTCGCAGCTGCTCGTGGCCGGGTTCGAGACGCTGACCGAGGCGGGCTACCAGCCGGAGGTGGCGTACTTCGAGTGCCTGCACGAGCTCAAGCTCGTCGTCGACCTGATGTGCGAGACCGGCATCGCGTCGTCGCGGTGCTCGGTGTCGGACACCGCCCACTACGGCGGCGCTGTGTCCGGGCCGCGGGTGCTCGACGCGTCGGTCAAGGCGCGCATGCGGGAGGTGCTCGAGGACATCCGCAGCGGCGCGTTCGCCGCGCGGCTCGTCGCCGACCAGGACGCCGGTGCCCCGGAGCTCGCCACCTCGCCCGCCGAGGCCGAGCAGCACCCGATCGAGGCCACCGGCCGTGAGCTGCGCCAGCTGATGCGCTGGGTCCGCAGCCAGGACGCCGATGACATCGACGACACGTCGGTGTGGTGACCCGGAGCGGTCGAGCGGCCGTCCACCCTCGTACGCCGGTGCTACGCCGCTGAGGGCGGCGCGCGCTCCGGTACGCTGACCCGGCCACAGCGTCGTGCGTTGTCCGCGACGTCCCGCGTCGACCGTGCCGTCGCGACCGCTGAAGGAAGGACCGGTGAGCAACCCCGTCGTCCTCGTCGCCGAAGAGCTCAGCCCCGCCACGGTGGAGGCGCTGGGCCCGGACTTCGAGATCCGGCACTGCGACGGCACCGACCGAGGCCAGCTGCTCGCCGCGATCGTCGACGTGGACGCGGTACTCGTGCGCAGTGCCACCAGGATCGACGCGGAGGCGCTCGGCGTGGCCCGCCGGCTGCGGGTCGTCGCGCGGGCCGGGGTGGGGCTGGACAACGTCGACGTCGAGGCGGCGACCCAGGCCGGCGTCATGGTGGTCAACGCACCGACGTCGAACATCGTCAGCGCGGCCGAGCTCGCGGTGGGGCTGCTGCTCGCCGCCGCCCGCCACATCGCGCCGGCCAACGAGGCGCTGAAGCGGGGGGAGTGGACGCGCAGCAGGTACACCGGGGTGGAGCTGTACGCGAAGACGGCCGGGATCGTCGGCCTCGGCCGCATCGGCGTGCTGGTGGCGCAGCGGCTGTCCGCGTTCGGCATGGACGTGATCGCCCACGACCCCTACGTGCAGCCCGGCCGGGCCGCGCAGCTGGGGGTGCGCATGGTCACGCTCGACGAGCTGCTGACGGAGTCCGACGTCATCTCGGTGCACCTGCCCAAGACACCGGAGACCCTCGGGCTGCTCGGCGAGGCAGCGCTGCACAAGGTCAAGCCGGGCGTGATCGTCGTCAACGCTGCTCGGGGCGGGATCGTCGACGAGCATGCGCTGCACCACGCCCTGAAGGAGGGCCGGGTCGCCGGGGCCGGCATCGACGTGTTCGCCACCGAGCCGTGCATGGACTCGCCGCTGTTCGAGTTCGACAGCGTCGTCGTGACCCCGCACCTGGGTGCGTCGACGCGGGAGGCGCAGGAGAAGGCGGGCGTCGCGGTGGCGCGGTCGGTGCGGCTCGCGTTGGCCGGTGAGCTGGTGCCGGACGCGGTCAACGTGCAGGGCGGCGTCATCGCCGAGGACGTGCGGCCGGTGCTGCCGCTGACCGAGAAGCTCGGTCGGCTGTTCACCACGCTTGCCGGCGGCGTCGCCCAACAGCTCGACGTCGACGTGCGCGGGGAGATCACGCAGTACGACGTCACGGTGCTCGAGCTCGCCGCCCTCACGGGCGTGTTCACCGACGTGGTCGAGGAACAGGTGTCGTACGTCAACGCGCCACTCCTCGCGGCCGAGCGCGGTCTGGCCGTGCGGCTCGTGACCGAGGCGGACAGCCCGGACCACCGGAGCCTGGTCACGCTGCGCGGGACACTGTCCGGCGGCGAGCAGGTGTCGGTGTCGGGCACCTTGGTGGGCATCCAGCAGCGCGAGCGGCTGGTCGAGGTCGACGGCTACGACATCGAGATCGAGCCGAGCGGCCACCTGGCCCTGTTCCGGTACGAGGACCGCCCGGGCATGGTGGGCATCGTCGGCCGCATCCTCGGTGAGGCACGGGTGAACATCGCCGGGATGCAGGTCAGCCGCGACCGCAAGGGCGGCCACGCCCTCGTGGCGATGACCGTGGACTCCGCCATCCCGCCGGCGGTGCTCGACGAGATCGCGACCGCGATCTCCGCCGAGGCAGTCCGGGCCATCGACCTGGGCCAGTGACGCGGGTACTTCGGCCGGGCTGACTGGGTGCGCTGCGGCCCCTCCGCGCGGACGCGGTGACACGTTCGGACCCGCAGCGCCCGCGGAAGCGGTACCGAACGTGTCACCGCGCGCATGCGGATCCACGGCGGGCCACTTGCCAGGGTGAGCGGATGTCGCCGCCCATCGCGTGGGGTTGCTGGGGGCGCCCGGCGCGGACCCGGTCAGCGCTTTGCGGCGAGGACGACGGCGGCGTCGGCGGCGACCATGACCTCCGCACTGGTGAACCGGCCGTCGGTCAGCCACTGCTGGCGCACTTCGTCGACCCGACCTTCGTAGACCGGTGGCCAGCCGGCGCACGGCGTGAAGTCGTCGAGCACGACCACGCCACCGGGCTCGACCAGCTCGTCGACGAAGTCCGGACCACCCCGCTTCGCCTCCCGCACGTCGAGGAACAGCAGGGAGAACGGCGCGTACCGCTGCAACATGGTCCAGTCCGCAGCGAGCACCTCGACCTGCGGGTCGTCGACGAAGATCTCCCGCACCGCCTCGGCCAGCCGGTGGTCGAGCTCGGCGGTGACGATCCGCGCGCCGGGGCGGACCCCGCTACGCAGCCACGCCGAGCCCACGCCGCAGCCGGTGCCGCACTCCGCCAGCGTGCCGGCGCGGCTGGCCGCCAGGATCGCGAGGAGCCGGCCGGTCTCGTTGCGCGTCGAGCTGACGAAGCCCTGCCGGCGGGACAGGTCGAGCGCGCGCCGCACCGTCGGTGGCAGCTCCGGCGGTGCGC